>JANOKQ010001026.1:0-4948 GCA_031419375.1 Acidimicrobiaceae bacterium | reverse complement strand
GGCCGAAGGATGGGTTGCCCGTCGGGCAGCGGCGGTTCGCCGAGGTGTTGGTGTGCGTAGCGCCAGTGGGTGTCCCCCACGGGTTACCCGAGGCCGACGAAGATTGGGTCGTCGGCTGCGGGTACGCGTTGCACGGTGGTGCGAATCGCTGGCATGGTGTCGAGGAGCTCGAGCAGTTCGCCGAGGTTTTCGGCGTCGGCGACAACGATGCCTTCGTCGTTGGTGGCGATCCACCGGGCTCGGTAGCGGTCGATCACTGCCTGGTCCATGTGCGCATCGTATCGCACGCTGTCGATCGGTCCCGGTGACCTGTGTTATCTGACGACCCGTCAGATTTCTGATAAGAACCGGGTATGAAGTTCTGGTGCGCAACGGCTTTCATGGATGCTCGCGAGCTGATCGCGGTGTCGCAGATGCTCGATGCATGTGGGTATCACGGTCTGATGGTTTCGGATCATCTGATCTTCCCGCAGGTGTTGACGAGCAAGTACCCCTACTCGCCCCATGCCGACGGCAGGCCGATGTGGCGAGCCGAGGCGGCGTGGCCAGATCCGTGGGTGTTGATCGGGGCGATGGCTGCGGTCACCCAGCAGCTCGAGTTGACCACCAACGTGTACGTCGCCCCGATGCGTCCGTTGCTACAGGTGGCCAAGGAGGTGTCCACGGCGTCGGTGATCTCCGGCGGCCGTGTCGCACTCGGTGCCGGTGCCGGATGGATGCGCGAGGAGTTCGACCTCCAGGGCCAGAGCTTCACCAACCGGGGTCGACGGTTCACCGAGATGGTGGTGGCGCTGCGCGAGATGTGGAAGCCGGGATGGGTCGAGTTTCACGGCGAGTTCTACGACGTCCCGCTCTGCACGATGGAGCCCACCCCCACGGAACCGATCCCGATCTACATCGGTGGCCATTCGGAGGCTGCGCTTCGCCGGGCGGCGAAGGTCGGCGACGGGTGGATCGGTACTGCGTATCCGCTCGAGGAGGCCGCCGCCTACATCGCCAAGCTGAAGGGTTACCTCCACGAGTACGGCCGTGACGATGACCCGTTCGAGATCATCTGCGGGCTCTACGCGATGCCGACGCCTGACCTGTTCAAGCGGGCCGAGGAAGAGATGGGGGTGACGGGCACCCTGTGCATGCCGTGGGCGCTCGATCAGAACGTGGCCAAGGGGAACATGGATGGGCTGACCCGGTCGGCAGAGGTGTTCCGCCCGTCGATCGAGCAGTTCGCCGCCGACGTCGTCAGCCGCTGCTGACCCGTTCGGCGCACGGCGTTCGGTGCCTGGGGTTCAGCCCGGCCAGACGATCGACTGCATCTCGGTGTAGGCGAGCATGCCGAAATCTCCGCCGTCACGACCGACCCCCGACATCTTGAAGCCGCCGAACGGTGTGTCGTGGTTGCGTTGCGCGGTGTTGATACCGACGTTGCCGCTGCGCAGTTGCTTGGCCAGCCGGAAGGCGCGCTCGGTGTTCTGCGAGAACACGTAGTCGTACAGCCCGAACGCGGTGCCGTTGGCGATGGCCACGCCTTCGTCGTCGTCGTCGAAGGGGATCACCACGATGACGGGTCCGAAGATCTCCTCCTGAACCGGCGTCATGTCACCGCGGCACCCGGCGAGCAACGTCGGGCCGACGTAGAAGCCGTGTTCGATCCCGCTCGTTGGGTTGCCGGGGTCGACGCCGAGGTCGGGATTGCGACCGTCGACCACCACCGTCGCACCTTGCGCGGCCCCTGCGGCGACGTAACCATTGATGCGGTCGCGGTGAGCTGCCGAGATGACCGGGCCGACGACGGTGTCGAGCGCGGTCGGATCGCCGACCTTCAGCCTCGGCGCGGTTGCGGCGAGCGCGGCCACCAGTTCGTCGTAGCGGCTGCGATGCACGATCGCCCGAGTGGGCGCGGTGCAGATCTGACCGGAGTGGAAGCCCCACACGCTCGACAGGGCCGTGACCGCAGTCGCCAGGTTGGCGTCGTCGAGCACGATCGCCGCGCCTTTGCCGCCGAGTTCGAGCAGCAGGCGTTTCATCGTTCGTCCACCGGCTTCGAAGATGCGCTTGCCGATCATCGTCGATCCGGTGAAGCTGACCATGTCGATGTGGCGGCTGGTGGTGAGCGCAGCTGGTACGTCGGCCGCCGTGGACGTGACGATGTTGACCACGCCGGGCGGGAACCCCACCGCGTGCATGCTCTCGGCCAGTTCGAGCACGGCGAGTGGGTCTTGCGGGGCCGGCTTCATGACCACCGTGCATCCCACGGCGAGCGCGGGGGCGATCTTGCCGGCCATGTTGACCAGTGGGAAGTTGTACGGCGAGATGCATGCCACTGCGCCGACCGGCTGGCGGTTGACCATCGCCCCGATCAGGCCGCCGGGGGCCAGCGGGGTGGTGGGCGTCGGTGAGGGCGTGAGCGGAATCGAAAGATCCTTCATCGCCCCGTTGGCGTAGCGCTCGAACCGCTCGATCGCCACGGGCACTTGCATCCGTGAACCCACCTGCGCGGTCGCCCCGGTTTCGGAAATGATCAGCGGCACCAGCTCGGCCTGGCGTTCGCGCAGCCGCTCGGCAACCGCGTGCAGCAGGCGGGCGCGTTCGGCCGGGGGCGTGGCCGACCACCGCGGCAACGCATCGTGGGCGGCTTGCGCGGCCGCCTCGGCCTGCGCCGTCGACGCTTGCGGCGCCTCGCCGACCACGCGTGCGTTCGCAGGGTTGACGATCGATCGCGTGCCTTCGTCGCCGTCCACCCATTCGCCGCCGATGAGCATCCGGTAGTGCTTCCCCATGGGAGTTAGGCTACATCTGACGGTTCGTCAGATTTCTGCTGGGGGTTCGATGTACGACGAGATCATCGCCGGGGGCACGGTGTTCGATGGCACCGGATCGCCCGGCGCGCCCACCGACATCGCCATCCGCCACGGCCGCATTGTGGCCATTGCGGCGACCGGCACGCTCACCGAGGCGGCCACCATCATCACCGACGCCACCGGCCGCTACGTCGCCCCTGGCTTCATCGACCCGCACACGCACTACGACGCGCAGCTGCTGTGGGACCCCACCGCCAGCCCGTCGAGCGTGCACGGCGTCACCACCGTCATCGGCGGCAACTGCGGGTTCACGCTCGCACCGCTGGTGCCCGGCGATGCCGACTACCTGCGCAAGATGATGGCCAAGGTCGAGGGGATGCCGCTCGCCGCGCTCGAACACGGCACCGACTGGTCGTGGGAGACGTTCGCCGAGTACCTCGCCCGCCTCGACGGCAACATCTCGGTCAACGCCGGGTTCCTCGTGGGGCACTGCGCGATCCGCCGGTACGTGATGGGCGGCGAGGCGATTGGCAACGCCGCTGCGCCCGAGCAGGTCACTGCGATGCGTGCCGAGCTCAGTGCAGCGATCCGTGCCGGGGCGCTCGGGTTCTCGTTCACCAACTCCACCTCGCATTCCGATGGCGAGGGCGAGGCGGTGGCCAGCCGGTGGGCGACCCCCGACGAGTTGATCGCCCTGTGCGACGAGACCGGTCGGCACGAAGGCACCACGCTGGAAGGGATCGTGCCGGGGTGTCTCGACCGGTTCGCCGACGACGAGATCGAACTGCTCGCCCAGATGAGCGCCGCAGCGAACCGGCCGATGAACTGGAACGTGCTCACCGTGGATGCGCGCGAGCCCGATCGCATACCCCGCCAGATGATGGCGTTCGACCGGGCCGCGGCGATCGGTGGGCGAGTGGTCGCATTGACCATGCCGGTGCAGGTGCCGATGAACATGAGCCTGCTCAACTTCTGCGGAGTGTGGCTGCTGCCCGGTTGGCAGGCGGTGCTCGGCGTCCCGGTTCCCGAGCGCATGGAACGGCTGCGCGACGCCGACACCCGGGTGCGGCTGCTGGAGAACAGCAAGTCGCCCGAGGCCGGTGTGTTCCGCCGCCTTGCCGATTGGGCCGACTACGTCGTCGGCGACACCTATGCCGCGGCGAACGACGGCTTGAAAGGTCGCACCGTGCGCGACATCGCTGCCGAGCGGGGCCGCTCATCGTTCGGGACGTTCCTCGACATCTCCATTGCCGACGAACTACGCACGGTGTGGTGGCCGACGCCGCAGGACGACGATGCCGAGTCGTGGCGAATGCGGGCCGAGTTGTGGAACGACCCCCGGGCGCTGATCGGCGGCTCCGATGCCGGTGCGCACCTCGACCGGATGTGCGGTGCGCCGTACCCCACCAGGTTCCTGGCCGACTGCATCCGGGGCCGTCAGCTGGTACCGGTCGAGCAGGCGATCCGGATGATGACCTCGGCACCGGCCGCGCTGTTCGGACTGCGCGACCGAGGCGTGCTGCGCGAGGGAGCGTGCGCCGACATCGTCGTGTTCGACCCTGCCACGGTGGGTTCCGACGATGCCGCGCTGGTCCGCGATCTGCCCGGCGACTCGGCTCGCCTGACCGCAGGGTCGCGCGGGGTTGACCGGGTACTGGTCAACGGCGTCGCGATCGTCGAGCACTGTCGGGCAACCGGGGCGGTCCCCGGCACGGTGTTGCATTCCGGGCGCGATACCTACACGGTGACTGCGACCGGCTGATGGGCTCGGAGTCGTTGTGACGACCGCGGCACAGATGGAACCGCACAGATGACCACGTTCACGTCGATGGCCGACATCGTCCGCGCTCGCGCCGACGACGATCGGCTCGCGATCGTCAGTGGCGAGGGTTCGTGGACGTATCGCGAGTGGGTGCAGTGCTGCGCCGACCGAGCGGCGCTGTGGACGTCGATCGCTGATCCGCAGCGGCCACCGCACATCGGTGTGCTGCTCGACAACGTGGCAGAGTTCACGATGTGGCTCGGTGCTGCTGCGCTCGTCGGGGCCACCGTGGTGGGGATCAACCCCAGTCGGCGCGGTGAGCAGTTGGCCCACGACGTGCGCCACACCGACTGCCAGATGGTGGTCACCGATGCGGCGTACCTGCCCC
>JANOKQ010001025.1:0-5862 GCA_031419375.1 Acidimicrobiaceae bacterium | reverse complement strand
TGGGTGTCGCCAAATCGGCCCTCGAGAGCGTGAACCGGTACCTGGCCACAGCGCTCGGACCGCTCGGCATCCGCTCCAACCTCGTCGCTGCCGGACCGATCAAGACCATGGCGGCCAAGAGCATCCCCGGGTTCAAGAAGTTCGAAGACGTGTGGGACGACCGCGCCCCGCTCGGCTGGGACGTGACCGATTCCTCGGCCGTCGCCAAGGCCTGTGTGGCGCTACTGAGCGACTGGTTCCCAGCCACCACCGGATCGATGATCCACGTCGACGGCGGCTACCACGCCACCGGCGCCTGACGCGCCACGACACTCTCACGCGAAGATGTCGGCTGCGGTGATCGCATGCATCCCGTCGGAGCGGTTCACTTGTTCCCGTGCGCAGATGTAGTACTCGACAGCGTCAGGATGAACGAGTTGGGAGTCGTGAAGCTTGCGCTTGAGCGACCCGAGCAACGAGCTGCCATTCACCTTGCGTCCCCATTTGCACTCGCCGACGATCACCGGTGCACGCTTTCGGCCGGCGAGCACGACGGCATCGAGTTGGCACGGATCGTCCTGTGCGGCGCCTTGCGTGCGCCACCATTCACCGATAGCTACCGCCTCGGGATGCAGAACGCCTTCGTTGGCGAGGCGCCGGAGATGTTCCCGGAACGCCGACTCGTAGCGTGCCCCCATGTAGTCGTCGAACGCCGCAGTGATCACCGACGAAACAGTCGGCCCAAGGCCTTGTTCAATTTGTGACCGATGCGGTTCGACGCACTCGAGCCAGAAGGCGAGGAAGTTGTCAGCGATCCGGTAGTAGGTGCGCTTGGCGGACCCTTCGGTGTCGGTGACGGGAATGATCTTGTCCACCAACCTGACGTCGGTCAGTTCCTTGAGCGCGCGCGCCGGCAGCTTCCCGGTGACTGCCGCGGCGATAGCCGAGTATGTCGTGTGGCCGGCCCCCAGAGCGCGGAGTACCTGCTCGGGTAGCCGGGCGCCTCGATGCCCGGTGATGTCTTCGTCGACGAGGACGAGCTCGCCTTCCGACAACAGCAGCCCTTGTTCGTTGCACACCAGGTGGCTCAGGTTGACAGCGAATGGCTTGTTGCTGTCCCACATGGCCAAGTAGCGCGGGATGCCGCCGCACACGCCCCAGGCAGCGGCGCGTTCGGACGGAGTCGCGTGTGGGAGCATCAGCGCCGCTTCATGCGGCCGGAACGCCAGGACCCGCAACCTCAGATCTGCCCGGCCGAACATGGCCGCTTCCTGCTCTTGGATGGCTTCCATGACACGGACGGACGATCCGCAGATCAGGAACTTGAGGTTCGTGCCGCCGATGCTGACGGTGTCCCACACTGCCCGGAGTTCCTCTTCGAGGCCGGGGCTGGCGACCATCAACTCGGGGAACTCGTCGAGAACGATCGCCAAGGGACCGCTTTCGGCGGCGGTGGCGAGGACTTCGAACACGTCGCCCCACCCGGTGAAGGGCCGGTCGATCAACGAGCGACGGGGAAGGTTCAGTACTGGTTCGGCCGCAGCCGAGATCAGGCGGAGTTCTTCAGCGAGCGGACGTCCGCGGGCAGTGTGGCGGATCACGCGCCGATTCTCTGCGAACTTGGTGATCAACCAGGTTTTGCCGACGCGTTTGCGGCCGTACACCACAGCGATCCCAGGCCCGGATCGGTCATACCATGTTCCGAGTGCACCGAGTTCGACGGTGCGATTGACAAATGTTGCAAGCCCCACGCTGACCACGGTGTCCTCCGAATGTAACGTCTTACATATGTTACTCCACATGTAACATACTTGTGGCGACAGTTATGATCCGGCTCCCGTGCGGACGTCCGCTTACCGCTCCCGCCGACAACCCCGTCGTCGGCGTCCGGCGAGGTTCTCGCCGACTCGGTGCCGGTACCGTGAGGTGATGACCGCCACCAACCGGCTCGACGGCGAGACGTCCCCCTACCTGCGTCAGCACCGCCACAACCCGGTCGCCTGGTACCCGTGGGGACCTGAGGCGTTCGCCGAGGCCAAGGAACGCAACGTGCCGATCCTGTTGAGCGTCGGCTACAGCGCCTGCCACTGGTGCCACGTGATGGCCCACGAGTGCTTCGAGGACATCGAGGTGGCCGAGGTGATGAACCGCTTGTTCGTCAACGTGAAAGTCGATCGTGAGGAACGACCCGATGTCGACTCGGTGTACATGGACGCGGTGCAGGCCCTGTCGGGGCGGGGCGGCTGGCCGATGACGGTGTTCATGACCCCATCGGGATCACCGTTCTATGGCGGTACATATTTTCCGAAACCGCAGTTCCTCCAGTTGTTGGGCAGCATCGACGACGTGTGGCGCAACCGACCGGCCGACGTGCAGCAGAACATCACCGCCCTGCACCAAGCGATCGACCGCAGTGCCTCCCTGTCCCCCGCCGACGAGGTTCCCGGTGCCGAGGCCGTGCAGGCGGCGCTCGCCCAACTCGACCGCGCATTCGACGAACAGTGGGGCGGATTCGGTACAGCGCCGAAGTTCCCGTCGACGATGAGCATCGAACTGCTCGTGCGCGCCCATCTGCGTTCGCCAACTGATCGGCTCGGCCACATGATCACCACCACGCTCGACGCGATGGCCTCGGGCGGCATGTACGACCATCTCGGCGGCGGGTTCGCCCGCTACTCGGTCGACGAGAAGTGGCTCGTCCCGCACTTCGAAAAGATGCTGTACGACCAAGCGCTGCTGGTGCGTGTGTACACCCGTGCGGCGCAGGTTTTCGACAACTCGACCTGGCGACAGGTGGTCGGCGAAACGATCGGCTACGTACTCGCCGAGCTACGCCACCCGGGCGGCGGGTTCTATTCTGCAGAAGACGCCGACTCCCCCGACGAGCATGGCCACGGCCACGAGGGGCTGTTCTACGTGTGGACGCCCAACGAGCTGCGCAGCGTGCTCGGCCCCGACGCCGACGCTGCGCTCGAGTGGTACGAGTTCGATCACCCGGCCAACGCCAGTGGCAACTTCGAAGGCAAAATGATCCTCTCGCGCCTGTTCCACCGTGGCGACCTGACCCGCCCCGAGCAGGTCGAACGAGCCCGTGCCGCCCTGTTCGCGCACCGCGCCACACGTGCCCGACCCGGCCTTGACGACAAGGTCCTCACCGAGTGGAACGCGCTGATGTTGTCGGCGCTGGCCGACGCCGCCGCCGCATTCGGACGCGACGACTGGCTGGTGGCAGCAGTGGCCACCGCCGAGTTCCTGGTGAAGGAGCTACGCACCCCGGACAGACGCTGGCTGCGTTCGTGGCAAGCCGACGGCGAACCACGCGCCCGCCACGCAGCACTCGCCGCCGACCATGCCGCATTGATCGATGCGTTCACCCGTGTCGCCGAAGCATCGGGCGAGGCGCGTTGGATCGCCGAAGCGATGACCGTGGCCGACACGATGCTCGACCACTTCTGGGACACCGACAACGGTGGACTGTTCACCACGGCCGACGACGGCGAAGCGCTGATCGTGCGCCAAAAAGACCTGATGGACAACGCCACCCCATCGGCGAACTCGGTTGCCGCGGTGGCGTTGTTGCGACTTGCCGCACTGACCGGCGAGGCGCGCTACGCCAACCACGCCCGGCAGATTCTGCAGCTCCTCGGCGCGGTGATGTCACAGGCGCCGACGGCGTTCTCGAACGCGATGGCTGCCGTCGAGCTGGAGGTGAACGGGATCGTCGAGGTCGCCATCGTCGGCGACCGGGCCGACCTGGTAGCGGTGGTCCGCGAGACATGGCGGCCGGACACGGTGCTGGCCTGGGGTGAGCGCTACGAGTCGCCGCTGTGGGATCGACGCGCCGACGGGCACGCCTACGTGTGCGAGCACTTCGCCTGCCGGCAGCCAGTCACCGAGCCAGATGCGCTACGAATCGAGCTAGCGGCAGCCTCGGGTGGGTGATCCATCCGAGTGGTGAGCGCCCACCCGTGTGCGCGCTCACCACTCGGATCCCCCTCTCCCCACTCGGATGACACGCGGGGACTCGGACGACACGCAGGGACTCGGACGAGCTGGGTCAGGGGGTTTGCCAGCGGCCGCGGTGGATGACTTCGGCGGCGGTTCGGCGGG
Source organism: Acidimicrobiaceae bacterium (assembly GCA_031419375.1). GTDB lineage: Bacteria > Actinomycetota > Acidimicrobiia > Acidimicrobiales > Ilumatobacteraceae > VFMC01. The sequence continues at coordinate 1,773 of JANOKQ010001025.1, read as the reverse complement.
GTCGACGGGCGCTCGCCCCCGACGCTCGCGCGGTGTCATCCGGCCACCCGAGTGCGACGGCCCCGAGGAGCTGCAGGTGGACGGGAATGCCCAACTCGGCGCGCACCGCATCAGCACCGTTGAACACCGCGAACATCAGCGCCCCCAAACCCTGGTCCTCGGCTGCGTGGAGGAGTGTCATCACCGCCATTGACGCGTCCACCGTCCAGTACGGCGTGGGCCAGGCATCCGTACCGCTCCCCAAGCCCGTGGAGGCTTTGTCGGGTTCGCCGTAGCGGGCCACGTACGCAGTGGGGTCGGCGAATGGAAGGGCGATCACCGGAGCGGTAAACAGCCCTGGCCAGCGAAACCCCTCACGACGCTGCGGCGGGAACGCGTGCTGCCAGAACCGCTCGGTCTCGCGACCTTCCAACACCACGAGGTGCCAACCCTGGGTCTTGCCAGCGCTCGGGGACCTGACGGCAAGATCGACGAGGGTGTCGATGAGGGCCGGATCGAGCGGATCTGGCCGGAACGATCGGCACATCCGGCGTCGTGTGACGACGACGCCGAACTCGCTCACGTGAGCTGCCGGGCACCCAGCTTGACGAGGTCTTCGGCCATGGTCCACCCGTGAGCGATGAGCGAGGAGCCCTTGGCCGGAACGACCGTGGCGAACAACGCGGTCAGCTCGGGGCTGATCTTGTCGGCCTTCAGCGACTCGTGGTCGATGAAACCGCTCTGGCCGTTCGACTTGACCACGAACGACTGCTCGTCGTAGGTGGCGTCAACGCCGAAACGGCGGGCCAATCGACGGCCCCACGCCCGTTCCTCGCCGACAGCACGATGGCCCGGGCGCGGGATCGGCTCGTCGAGATGCTTGAACGCCTCGAGGCCATCTGGCTTGACGAACCGCGACCCGACAACGACGTCTTCGTCGGGGAACGCCATCAGCGCCCGGTGGAACGCTTCGCCCATCAGCCCGCGCAGCACCGTGTCGCGTTTGGAGGTCCGCTTGACGCTGAGCAAACCAACCAGTACGCACGGTGTGCCACCGATGCGCTCGAGCGTGGAGAAAGAGAATCCGTGCAGCTTGTCGGCCATCCGGGCACGACCGACCAGTACCCACTCCTCTTTGGCCTTCGACAAAACCCCGATGTCGAACGCTCCCCCCATCGACGCCATCTCATCGAGATCGGCGTCGGTGAGCGCTGCGCAGTCCCTGGTTTCCACCTGGATTGACATGCCGTGCTCCCTGTCGAAAGTTCGCGTCTCGTGACCAAGACGCGTGGACGTGAGCGTCCTATTCTGCCACTCGCACGCACGTTCTCCACCAGTGAGTGATGGATTGCCTGGTGGCATGGGTTCGACGGGAGGGTCGAGCGCACGATCCGGTGACGGTCACAACATCACCGCGTCATGACCGAAGGCCACACGTAACTCGGGTACCGCCCGGTCGAGATCGACGCAGAACTCGTCGGAGAGCCGCAGGATCTTGCCCTGCCCGATGTGCAGGTACACCAACGACTCACCGGGGTTATCGCGCAGGATGCGCCGCAACTGATGGATCTTCAACTCGCTCAAAGCGGCGGCAGGAACGCGCAGATGCAACGGCATCGACGACGACGTATCGAGCCGCTCGAGGATGGTGATGTCTTGGGCCATGAACCCGAGCCGCGATTCGTCGCGGCGGTCGATGCGACCCTTGACCGTGACGATCGCGTCGTCGGTGAGCTTGTGGCCCTGCTCGATCAGCACCCGCGGGAACACGGTGACCTCGATCGTGCTGTCGAG
>JANOKQ010001024.1:0-4891 GCA_031419375.1 Acidimicrobiaceae bacterium | reverse complement strand
CGTCGAACAGGGAGCGCAGCTCGTGGCGGGGGAGTACCGAGAACGGCTGGTTGTAGTGCAACAGGTGCAGCCCGGCGTTGTTGATACAGATGTCGACGCCGCCGAACTCCAGGGTCGTGCGGGCGACAGCGGCCTCGACGGCGGTTTCGTCGGCAACGTCGCAACCCACGGCAATGGCACGGGCTCCGACGGCGCGCAGCTCGGCGGCGGTCCGCTCGCCCGCATCGCCATCAATGTCAGCAATCACGACTGCGGCGCCCTCGGCCGTGAACGCCCGCGCGAAAGCTCGACCGAAGCCGACCGCCCCGCCGGTGATGAAGGCGACCTTGCCGATGAAGCGGTCGGAGCGCTCAGTCATCGTTGACCCACTCGCTCAGCTCGCCGAGCAGCCCGAGATCGAGCCCCATCGAGGCGGCCACCTCACGAACCACGGCGACGTCCTTGGCGAGGAACGGTCGGGCGGTTTCGATCGTCGACTCGGGTGGGAGATGCTGGAACAGGGCGAGTGCGAAGCTGTTGCCGCTGCATGTCGCGAGCGTGGCTGCCAACCTGCTAGGGGTCACGGACATGGCCTCGGCGAGCCGCGCTGCTTCGACCGCCATGCGTAGGTTGACCGTGAACAGCAGGTTGTTGATCAGCTTGACCCGCTGCGCGTCGCCGATCGCCCCGACATGGATGATCGGATCGGCGTACGCCGCGAGCACAGGGCGGACCCGTTCGATATCGGCTTCATCGCCACCGAGTAGCAGCGTCAAGCGACCGGCACGGATCTGGTCGGCGGTGCCGCTCATCGGCGCATCGACGACATGCACCCCCACGGGCGCACGATCGGCGAGCTCGGCCACCAGATCGGGGCTCCCGGTGACGTGGCTCACCAACGTCGCTCCCGGCTGAAGTGCGTCGAGCACCCCATCGCCGACCACCCCATCGCCGAGGAGTAGCTCGCGGAGCTGGGCATCCGAGAACACGCACACGATCAACACATCGACTTCAGCGGCAAGCCCGGCGGCATGACCGGTGACGGCGATGCCCGCCGCGGTGAGCTCGGCGCGCATCTCGGCGCGCCGGGCGAACACCGTGACACCTTGACCGGCGACCAACAGCCGATCCACCATTGGTCGGCCCATCTGCCCGGCACCGATGAACCCGACCCGCAGATCGGGAGCGGTTGTCGACGAGCTCACGATCAGCCCTCGGGTCTCGCCAGGAGGACTCGCTGGACGAACACGGCTTGCGTCTCGATGATGTCGTCGTCGGTCGGTTCGTGGAAACTGCCTGCACCTTCATTGGGAAAGTGCTCCAACAACCCGGCCAACATCATGCCCGCGGCGCGACGGTCGAGGGCGTAGCTGCGCTTGGGTCCGAACGTCGCGGCGACAGCATCACCGAGGGCGCTGACCACATCGGCGGCCGGAGCGAGTACCGACGCGTCGATGGGGAACCCTTCGGTCCAGGCCCGCAACACGCCGGCGTAGCTGCGTTGGAGTACGAGGAATCGGTGCAACCAACCTCGGAGTTCGCGGCCGTCATCACGGGTGTTTGCCGCTGCGGCGAACTCGCCCAAAACCGGGCACATCTGGGCCGCGCACTCCGATGCCAATGCGATCATCAACTCCAACTTGTCGTCGAAGTAGCGGTAATAGGTGCCGCGCGCCAAACCAGCTTCGGTGACGATCTGGTCGACGTTGGCGGCGTCGTAACCGTTCGCTGCGAACACCCGTCCGGCCGCGTCGAGCAACGTCCGCACGGTACGCGCGCTTTGTTGGCTGAGACCGGCGAACGGCGCGGAGACCGGGATCTCGGAGCGATCCGGCAAGGTGGCCAATGGTCCGATGTCGGGTATTGGTGGAGGAAGCGTGGTGACCGCAGCTTCCTGCCCATTCGGTGCGTCGAGCGGGACCACGGCGGCCCAAGAGTCGAGAACGTGATGGGGGGTAGCGGGAAACAGGAACAGCTGGATTGCCGTTGCCAGGCTGTCGAGCAGCCTGGCGTCGCTGGGGCCCGGGCGGTATACGTGGCGGATGTAGTTGAACCGAGAACACAGCGACAGCGTGAGGATCGATGCCGCGTCAGGTCTCGGCCCCTCGTACCCGCCGTCGCGGAGCACCTCCGAAAACCACTCGGTGTGCAGGTCTACGAACGTGGCCAGGCGGCGGCGCAGCGGGGCCTGAGGTGAGCTGACGTTGGCCCACTCCACGAACATCGCCGAGTAGCGATCGAACACCGTCGACCATTCCTCGAGCCAGCGATGCATGTTCGTGAAACCATCGGCGGTCGGGCCGAGTGGTCCGAGCCGCTGATTGACGCGAACCAGCGCGCCACCGGCCTCGAGCATCAACTCGACGAAGATTGCTTCCTTGCTCTCGAAATATTGATACAGCGTCGCCCGCGACGTTTCCGCTCCCGCAGCGATCTCTTCGACCGCAGTGGCATGAAACCCTCGCTCGGTGAAACACAACAACGCAGCGTCGACGATCTGCTGGCGGGTCAGCGCGCCGCACGATCCAACGACGGGGCTGTTCGGGCCGTAGCTGGACCGGCGAGTGTAGGGCGGCTGACCGACCACGACCGGGGTGTCGCTGCTGGCGCTCAAGCGACAACGCCCAACGTATGCGCGGTAACGGCCACAACCGAGCTCACGCAGCGTTCGACGGATTCGGCGTTGGTCATGTCGGTTGTTCCCCTCCTAGACGTAGGCCCATCGATCCGGACTTCATCTGACAATCGTGTCAGACTAGTCGATCAGGTCTACGAGAGGATTCGATGAGCTTTCAACCGCTTCCGGCCGTCACCGATGACACCGCTGCGTTCTGGGGAGGCGGGGCCGACGGCGCGCTGCGGATCCATCGCTGCCGTGTGTGTCGCGCCTGGTTCCATCCCCCCGCGCCGGTGTGCCCCGAGTGCCTGTCGCTCGATGTCGGACCCGACGAAGCATCCGGCCACGCCACCGTCGCCGGGTTCAGTATCAACGTGCAACCGTGGTCGCCTGACATGCAGGTGCCGTACGTGGTCGCCGTCGTCGCGCTCGACGATGCGCCGGGGGTGCAGCTCACCACCCGCCTCGTTGACGTGGCCCCCGACGAGGTGTCGGTCGGCATGCCGGTCCACGTGCGGTTCGTGCAGGCCGACGACATCTGGCTGCCGCTGTTCGGTCCTGCTGCCGCGGCGAAGTCGGCCACGTCATGAGCGCCTTGCGGATCGGTGAACGCGACGCGGTCATCTCCGGTATCGGCCGCTCGGTCGTCGGGCGCAAGCTCGGCCGGACCGGATTGTCGCTCTCGGTCGAATCGGCGCTGGCGGCACTCGATGATGCCGGCCTCAGCCGCGACGACATCGACGGCTTGTCCACCTACCCCGGACTGATGGACGCGTCGCCAGGCATGTCGCCGACCGGGATCACCGAACTGCAGGACGCGCTGCGGCTGAAGCTCAACTGGTACTCGGGCGGGCCTGAGACCCCGGGACAGCTCGGTGCCGTGTTCAACGCGATCGCCGCGGTCGCAGCCGGGTTCGCCAACCATGTCCTGGTGTTCCGCACGGTGACCGAATCGTCGGCGCAGACCCCGCAGCGGCGGGCCAGCGTGGTTGGTTCCGGCAGCGGCCGTGTCGGTGGCCCAATGCAGTGGATGGTGCCGTTCCATGCCGTCAGCGCAGCCAACTGGGTCGGTGTGTACGCACAGCGATACATGCACGACTACGGCCTGACCCGGACCCAACTCGGCCAGATCCCGCTCAACCAACGGCGCCACGCGGCGCTGTACGACAAGGCCATCTTCCGCGACCCGCTCAGCCTTGACGACTACCTCAACGCCCGCATGGTGTCGTGGCCGCTCGGACTGTACGACTGCGACATTCCCTGCGATGGGTCGTGCGCGGTCATCGTGTCGCGTGCCGATGCCACGCCCGACCTCAAGCAGGTGGTCCGCATCGAAGCAATCGGCTCGGCGCTCACGGGCCGCAACACCTGGGATCAGCGTGCCGACCTCACCGAGACCGCAGCGCACGACGCCGTGCCGATGATGTTCGCGCGCACGGATCTGACCATCGGCGATGTCGACACGGTGCAGCTGTACGACGGCTTCTCGTTCCTGACGATCACCTGGCTGGAAGCCCTCGGGCTGTTCCCCAAGGGCGAGGCGGGGCCGTGGCTCGAGGCAGGCGAGAGCCGCATCGGTCTCGGTGGACAGATGCCCCTGAACACCAACGGTGGCCAACTGTCAGGCGGTCGCCTGCACGGCTATGGCTACCTCTACGAGGCGTGCGCGCAGCTGCGCGGCGAAGCCACCGGTCGTCAGGTTGAGGGTGCTGAGGTGGCCGTGGTGGGGGTCGGCGGCGGCCCGCTCGGCGGCTGCATGATGTTGACCAAGGACCGCTGACGCCGTCGGCGACCGTTCGGCCCGGCCGGGTCAGCCGAGCGCGCCTGCTTCGCGTAGGGCGCTGATCTCGTCCCAGTCGAGCCCGGCATCCATCAGCACCGTCTCGGTGTCCTGACCGAGTTCGGGTGCGGCACCCTGGGGCAGCGTCGGCTGCTCGTCGAACGACATCGGCGTGGCGACGATGCGGAACTCGATGCCGTCGTTGTCGGTCAGCTTCGGCAGCATCGAGTTCGGCTCGATCTGCACGTGGCTGTGCACTTCCTTGACATCGAGCACCGGAGCCCACACCCCGGAGAATCCGTCGAGGCGCTGCTTCCACTCGTCGAGCGTGACGGAGGCGAAGATCTCGTCGAGCACCCGCACGCACTCCTCGCGGTTGACGTAACGGACGCCCATGTTGGCGAACCGCTCGTCGTTCACCAGATCGGGCCGTTGCATCACCCCGCACAACTCGCCCCAGAAGCGATCGGCTTGCAACAGCACGAGATACAGCCAGCGGCCATCGGAGGTCTGGT
>JANOKQ010001023.1:0-3376 GCA_031419375.1 Acidimicrobiaceae bacterium | reverse complement strand
GGCCGGATCGAGTTGGAAACCTCGTCTTCGAAAATGTCTTCGTGGCTGACTCCCATGTCATCGGCCAGGTGGACGAGGGCTTCAAGTTGGGCATGGGCGTTTTCGATGCCTTTCGACCCTCGGTCGGCGCCCACATGCTGGGCCTGGCCCAGATCGCGCTGAAGCACAGCATCCGCTACGCGAAGGACCGCTACGCCTTCGGCCAGCCGATCGCGCGCTATCAGGCCGTCTCCCATCCGCTCGCCGAAATGGCCACGCGCATGGAAGCCGCACGCCTGCTCACCTATGAGGCCGCGCGGGTCTACGACCGGGGCGACGCAGAACGTCCTCGATCCGTGTCGGCGGCAGCTTCGGCGATGGCCAAGCTGTACTCGACGGAAATGGCGCAGTTCGTCGTCGACCAGGCCATGCAGATTCATGGCGCCGTGGGGCTCGAACGGGGCCACGTGATCGAACATCTCTATCGAGAAGTTCGGCCATCGCGGATCTACGAAGGCACCAGCGAGATCCAACGCGAGATCATTTCGCGAAGCCTGATGGCGAGCGAGTCATAGTCATAGTGGCCACGCTCCGTCACCCAATCAGGACCACGAGGCATGAACCGGTTGCCGACCAATCTGCCGTCCAGCGTGACCCTGGCGGACCCGGACACGGAATGTTCCGAGCCGCCGCGAGCTGCACGACCCGCATCCCGAACCACCCACCGGAGCACATCTCGATGAACGACCGCACCCGAACTCTTTGCACCCTCGGCGCCGCCGCGCTCTTGGCCTTCTCGACCGCCGCGCGTGCCCAGGAAGCCACCCAGCTCAAGGTCGGATCCATCTGGGCCACGTCAGGAGCCGCCAGCAGCCTCGGGCTCGCCGCAGCGCAGGGCGTGCGTCTGGCTGTCACCGAGATCAACAAGGACGGCTTCAAGGTCGGGGACAAGTTGTACAAGCTGCAGCTCATTGAGGTCGACACGAAGAGCGACCCGAACACGGCGTTGAACGGCATCGGCCGGCTGGTCGAGCGCGATCGCGTCTCGGTGGTCTTCGGCGACATCGTTGGCACCAGCACCAAGCCGATGATCGACGTCACCCAGCGCAACAAGGTGCTGCACTTCGCACCCCCGCTGATCGCCCAGGCGGCTGTCAACGAGACGCCCGACAAGGTGCCGTACCTGATCAACAGCAACAACCCCTACGCGGGGCCCAACGGCGTGTTGACGGCCTTCGGCACGAAAGCCTTCGCCACGTTCGGCATCAAGACCGTCGTGCTGGTGAACCAGGACGAAGCATCATCGCGAATCATCTCCCCACTGTTCCGACAGAGCTTCGAGAAGGCAGGCGGCAAGGTTCTGGCCGACGAGTACCTGCCCTCCTCCACCACCGACTTCAGCGCCGTGATTTCGCGCCTGAAGGCGCTTAACCCGGACGCGTTGTTCCTCGGCTACTCCGACACGTGGATGGTCCCCTTCGTGACGCAGGCGCGGCAGGCCAACCTGGCGAAGTGGTACATCGGCGCGCCGGGCTCTTCCACCGTGCCGGCGACCAAGACGGGGAGCACGACCTTCAACAACTACCTGTACGTGGCACCGGTCGTCGGCCTGACCGATGACCGCCCGGGCATGGTGAACTTCGTCAAGCGCTACGAAGCCTTGAACGGCACCAAGAGCTCGGCCCAGGACGCGCTTGCCATGCTCAGCTATCCCTGGGTCTACGCATGGGTGGAGGCGATGAAGAAGGCCGGCGATGTCGGCAACCCGGACAAGATCATGGCCAGCTTGCGCGGGCATCGCTTCGAATTCCCGGAAGGCCCGGTGCCGGCCATCCGGATCCTGCCCAACGGCCAGGGCGCGACCAGCTTCCAGGTGTGCAGCCTGACCGTCAGCCCACCGTGCGAGCGGATCGACCAGTAGGACGCCGGGGGCTGTCCTGCGCACTGGCAACCGGCGATGGATCTGTTCTGGACCCAAGTGATCATGGGGCTGATTGCCGGCGGCATCTTCGCCGCCTATGCGATCGGCCTCACGGTGACCTTCGGGATCATCGACATCATCAACTTCGCGCACGGCGGCTTCGTGCTGATCGGCGCGTACGCGACCGTGGTCCTGGTCAATGCTGGCGTGCCTTTCGCCGCTGCCGTATTGATGAGTTTCGTGGTGGTCTACTTGATCGCAGCGCTCGTCGAGCGGGGACTTTTCCGCTCGACGCTCGGCAAGCCGATCAACGGCCTCATTATCTCGGTAGGCCTGCTGGCGATCATCCAGAACACCGCGTTCGGTATCTTCGGCACTCGGGTCCGAACGCTCGATCCGCTGACGTACGACACGGTGAACATCCTGGGGGTCAACGTCAGCCAGCAGCGGTTGATGGTCGGCTCGCTGGGCTTCTTCGCCGTTCTCGTCTACTGGGCCGTGATCCGCTACACGCGGTTCGGACTGCAGACCCGGGCGGTCGCCGACGATCGCCACGTGGCCGCGCTGATGGGCATTAACGTCGGTCAGATCGTCAACGTCAACTTCGCCGTCGGTGCGGGCGTGGCGGCGATCGCCGGCGCGCTGGTGGCGACGATCCAGCCCGTGACCGCTTTCTCCGCAGAGGAACCGACGCTCATCGCTTTCATGGTGATCATCATCGGCACGATGGGCAGCATCCCGGGCGTACTCGTCGCGGGAATCCTTCTCGGCGTCGTCACCAACCTCGGGTTGGCGTTCATCTCCCCCAGCTATGCACTCGTCTACCAGTTTGCGCTGGTGACGCTGGTGCTGCTGCTGAAGCCCGATGGCTTGCTCGCTCGGAAGCTGACCATTGACCGCCCCTGACACCGAGACGGCTGATGGCGAGAGCGGTCGACCGGCCCGGCCGCGAGTCAACTCCGCCATCCGCGCCCCTCGGGGAACACCGCTGTTCCGGCGGTCCGGCATCGCGACGATCGCCACCCTTGCGATCGTCGGCGCCCTGCTGCCGTTGCTGCTGCCGAACTACATGATGACGTCGGTGATCACGACGCTGGTGTTCATGCTGCTGGCCCATGCCGTGGGCGCGATCTATACGTACCTCCGGCTCCTGATGTTCGGCGTGGGCGGCTTCTACGCGATCGGCGCCTACACGATCATGCTCGGCGTCGGCGGCCTGAAGTGGCCGCTGTGGGTCGGAATGGCAGTCGCCTTCGTCCTGCCAGGCCTGGTGGCCCTCATCATTTCGCCGCTCGTGTTCCGGCTGCGCGGCATCCATTTCGCGCTGGTGACCTTCTCGATCGCCGAGCTGCTGAGGAGCGTGCTGGTCTCCTGGCAATCGCTGACCGGTGGCTGGTCGGGCATCGCACTCGACTACGAGGGCTCGGCATTGTGGTTCGTCAGCGACCCGCGTCTCGGCACCTACTGGGTCGCGTT
>JANOKQ010001022.1:0-2972 GCA_031419375.1 Acidimicrobiaceae bacterium | reverse complement strand
CATCGTCCGGCCCGCGCCGGTCAGGCAGCGTTCACGACCGGCACCGACAAGTACGACACGCTGGCGAACACCCGCATTCTGTTCAACGTGCACCGCGACGAGGAGCCGTACTTCGAGTGGGCCCGCGTGGTCGAAGCTGTGGCCAACGGATGCGCGGTGGCCACCGAAACCTCGGTCGGGATAATGCCGTTCGTCGATGGTGAGCACCTGCTGATGGCGCACCTCGACGACCTCGCCGAGCAAGCTGTCGCCCTCGCATTCGACGAGCCCCGCCGCGCCGCGATGGCCGCTGCGGCATACGAGGTACTCACCACGCAGATGCAACAGGGCGACCTGATGATTCGCGCGCTCGACGAGGTCGCGGCGCTCGCCCAACCGGCGGCGAACCGCAGTCAGGCACCTGCCGCTCGCCGGTCGCGATTGCGCGTGCTCGCCGGGCAGGTCGCGGCCTCGCTCGCCCCGACGGTTGCCCGGCTCGGTCGCGGCCCGGTTGCCGCCGCGCCGATCACCGCGGAACGGCAGATGCTGGTGAAGACGGCCAAGGACCTCAAGCAGGCGTACCTCAGCCAGTTCGCCACGATCCGGTCCATCGAACGGTCGCTGGCCAACGTGCACCATGGTTCGGCCGAGCACCGCGACACGTTCTCGACGCCCGCGGTCGGTCAGCACACGGCCGAGATCGCCGTGGTCATCCCCCTGTACAACCAGGGGCGCTACCTGCGCGAGGCGATCGATTCGGTGATCGCCGCAAGCACCGCGATCTCCGTGGAGATCATCGTCGTCGACGACCACTCCACCGACGACTCGCTGGCTGTGACCCGTGGGGTGTGCGACGAGCGGTCGTGGTTCCCGGTCACCGTCATCGCCCGCGCCGCCAACGGGGGTCTGCCTGCAGCCCGCAACACCGGTTTCGCCGCGGCGACGGCACCGTACGTGCTGGCCCTCGACGCCGACAATCTGCTGTACCCGACGGGGTTGTCGCGTTTGCTTGAGCACCTCGCCGCGGCCCCGGGTGACGTAGTCGCCGCGTATGGCTTGCTCGAACGCTTCGCCGAGACGGGCGCGCTCGGGCTCACCAGCCACCTCCCGTGGGACGTCGACCTGCTGGTGCACGGTGCCTACATCGACGCGATGGCACTGTTCCGTCGCGACGCCTGGCTCGCGCTCGGCGGGTACGGCGAGGCCGACGGGATCTATGGCTGGGAGGACTACGACCTGTGGCTGTGCGCTGCCGAAGCGGGTCAGCGCGCATCGCTGGTGACGTCGGTGGTCGGCCGGTACCGTGAGCAGCCCGGCTCGATGCGCAAGATCAGCGATGTCGACATGGCCTCGAACTTCGTCACCCTCCGAGAACGGCATCCACGACTCCCATGGCCAAGCTGAGCCCTCAACCCGCCCCCGATCCTGGCTCGAACGGCCCCGCGAACGGCCCCGCCCCCGGCCCCGCGCCCGAGCACGGCTCGAACGATCCGGCTGCGCTCGAGCGATTGCTGCGCGCCCGCATCGCGGAACTCGAAGCGTTGCTGGACGCGCGAACACAGACCATCGTCGGGCTCGGGGCGCGGCTGGCCGAGCTGCGCGGTGATGCGCCACCTCAGCTGGTCGAACGGCTCCGTGCAGCTGAAGCCGATCTCGCCCAACTGCGGGCGACGAAGGTGCTCCGCTACAGCGCTGCACCGCGCCAGATCTACGCCCGGATCCGTGCTCGCTGCCGTGGCCACCGTGGTTGACCAGCACGCCCCGCCGGAATCGGGCGAGGCCCGAGCCAGCGCCGCGGCCCATGGCGAACGTGCCGAGTTGATCACCGAGCTCGAGGGCGCATTGGCTGCCGCGCGGGCACAACAGGGCCTCCTTCGTGAGAGCCTGGCCGCCGTCATCGGGTTGCTGGAGCGCCCTGCCGGGTAAAAGCCCTTCAGGAATCCGTATGTCGTGCCGATTCCAGCAGCGGGCCCACTCTGGAGGTTGTTCTTTGCGTTTGTCTCAGTATGTGGCGTGTACCGTGCTCGCCAGTTCCCTCGTCGTCACCGTTGCCGCGGCGCATCCGAATGTCGACGTTGCCCCCAGCTTCTCGCCGCCGGCCGCCTTGTCGACGAGCGGCGACTACGCCACCGACACCTTCGGCGACCCGTGGGACTTCTCCAACGACGCCGACGTCCCCCCGCAGGTCTTGATCGGCATGGAGAACGGCCTCGGCATTGTCCGAAACGCCAACGGGACCCTCACCGTCTCATCGCTCAACAACACCACGATCAAGCTGGTGCGCACCTGGGGCGTGCAGATCCCGTGGGGCCGAGACGGCCAGCTGCACCCGGTCGACGCGAACAACTACACCACGCTGTCGTTCTCGATGAACCTCACCGGTCCGCTGCACATGGCCGTGCACTACTGGACCGACACGGGAGCCGAGGGTCTGCTGCCGTTCTACCCGCCAGCCGGGTCGGCCAACTACTCCATCGACCTGCGTAACAACTCGGCCAACCCGCCCGGTTTCCAGGCCCCGTGGGCTGGCAAGATCGTGCGCATGGAGCTGCTGCGCGGCGGCGCACCGGTGGGCAATCCGCAGGTTGACATCACCCTCGACTGGGTGCGCCTGCACCGTGCCGATGCCCCGACCACGCCGCCAGCGCGTGTGCCGGTTCCCGTGGTGCTGACCCCGAACGACGAAGGTGGCGCCGACTACGCCACCTCCAACGGTAACCCGTGGGATTTTGCTGGCGCCGACGATGTGGTCTCCACCGGCGACATCGGAAACATCGCCTTCAACGGAGCCGACATGACCGGCACCACGATCCGCAACGACTCCTTTGTCGAGTTGCCGCTCCGTTCCGAGACCAACCCGGACCGCTACCACCGCGCCACGGTCGATGTCTGCTTCGACGGGCCGATGAGCTTCGCCGATGCGGCCGGTGGCGGGATGAACGCCCGCTTCGCCTGGCTACCCGAGAACGGGCCGCGCTGGAGTGAGACGCAGG
>JANOKQ010001021.1:0-2952 GCA_031419375.1 Acidimicrobiaceae bacterium | reverse complement strand
CACCAAAACGGTAGCGAGCAAGGATCCAACGGTTCGTTTCATCCGGCCAACTTAACCATGCGTCATCGCCGCCTGCTTAGAAACCGTAGAGACCGCGAAGACCCGGCGGGCCAAGCGACATCGCGACGAGATCTGGGCTTGGGCACGGGTCACCGACGGGTCCACCGGGTACCCAGGGTTGCGGGCACGGACGGTGGGTTGCGTGCGCCACCCACCGCGAGATGTAGTCGGCGGTTGCCCACGCACCAGCGCCTTGCAGGTGGACCCGGTCGGCCGCGTACCAGCCGGTCGATGCAGCGGCGTAGGTGCGCCAATCGGCGACTTCGAGCTCGGGGTAGTCGCCACTCGCGCTGAGCCGCAACAGCGTGGCATTGTTCACCTCGTACGTGCGCAACTGGCTCCTGGTGCCCTCGCTATAGGTCAGCCACAGCACCAGGGCCACACCACGCTCGCGAGCGGTCAGCAGCACTTCCACGGCCGCTGCCTCGAACGCGGCGCTGCCCTCGTTGTATCCGGCTTTGATCACCACCACGTCGACCGGTCCTGGCGTGGCCGCGATCGCCTGCACTGCGGTGTTGGGAACTTGGCCGGTATATGCGCTCCGGCACGAGGGTCCTACCAGCCGCCGACACGGTGCTGCGTCAAGCACCGGCTCGAAGCCCTGCAGGGCGCGTTGCGACACGGTCACCACATCGAGTGCGGCGAGCGTGGAATCACCGATCAGCAGGGTTCGCAAGGTCGGTGGAGCATTCGCTGACGGCGGTTGCGGGGCGGCGACGCCTGCGCCAGTGAACCAGCCGGTGAGATCGACGATGAGGTCGGTGCCAACGTTTGCGAACCAGGCCAGCCCGCGGGTCGACACGGTAGTGATGGCCAGGTTGGCGATGGTGGTGTTGCGCGCTGCGGCGTTGATCGACGATGTGGCGGGCCGCGCGTTGCCGGCCGGGAACGCGGCGACGAAACCTGGTGCGTCGACCTGATCGAGGGTGACGTTCGTGACGAGCGCCGCCGCGTCGCTGATCGGCGAAGCGAGTTCGCGTGTTCCGCCTCGCCACAGCCGGGGCGCGTCGATGCGGGTGTCGAGCAATCGGGTGGGCGTGGCGGCGACGAACATGCCCTCGCCGGACTCCGCAGCCGAGGGTCCCGTGAACCACCCGACGAGATCGACGATGAGGTGCCCTCCCGACGACGACTCGATCGTCACCCCAGCCGGTGATGCCGGCACGATGATCGAAGCGGCACGCGGCGCGCCGCTGCCGTCAGGGTTGACGAATGAGCTCGTCGAAGCCGGCGTTCCGGCGGCCCGCCCGGTGACGAACCCGGGCGACGTCGCATCGACACTGGTGACGTTGAGCACCAACGCCAGCGAGTCGGCGGCGACACCGGCTGGGAGCGCGACGTCGACGGCGCCACCGTTGGCGAGCACGCCGCCGGTTTCGCGCGTGTCGAGCAGCCGGCGGGGCGCGGTGGGCACGAAGCGGCCGGCGCGGGAGGTGGCCGCCGGGACAAATCCGACCGTCACGTCGATAATCAGATCCAGCTGCGCGGGCGAGAACACGTCGATCGCTCCGGCACCGGGAGTGCCTGCAGCGCCGAGAGGAACGATGGTCGAGTTGGCAGCCGTGCGGCCAGCGCCGAGGTTGACCGTGGAGGTCTCCGGCCGCGGGGTCCCGCTCGGCCACACCGTGACGAAGGTGCCCGTGCTCGCCTCCGTCGCCGTGACGGTGATCGCCGCGGCCGTGATGCCGGCGGGAACGCCGGCCCTGCCGGCGACAATGACCCGGATCGTCGTGTCGTCGAGGCGGACGCATCCGCACTCGGCGAGTCGAGTGTCGGCCACCCGCATCGGGCCCACCGGCACCAGCCGCGACGGTGGGCTCAGCGGGGTGGGCGCAGCCACCACTCGTCCGGCCGGGCCGATTGCTGGCACTGCGGTGAACGCACCGGCGATGAGGACCGCCAGCACGGTGCCGAACCGGCGCCCCAGGTTCATCTCGGGCGGAAGCTCGATGCCTCGTCGCCGTCGGAGTCGGGGTCGGGGTCGCGCTTGCGCAGCAACGACATCGGGCTTCGGCCGCCGTCGATGTAGCCGAGCGCGTACGCGCCGACCTCGTAGCCGAGCAGCCGTTGAATCTGCTCGGGGAACTGCTTCACCTCGTCGATGCTGTACGACAGGTACTGGTTCTCCTCCTGGCGCAGCCAGCCGAGCACGTAGTCGACGTTGACCCCGACGCGGGTCTGGCTGCTGTGATTGGCACCACCACCGTGCACGGTGGAACCGAGGTACATGACCAGCGAACCGCGTGGCATCACCGCCGCGGCCGTGTCGTCGATCGTGTACGTCTTCTCGTCGGGGGTGCGGTGGCTGTCGGGGACCACGCGTGTCGCCCCGTTGGTCTCGTCGAAGTCGCACAGCGCCCAGATCGTGCTGACCTCGACGTCGACGTCGCGAGTGAACGGGAACATGTCGAAGCACCACTGGTCGCGGTGCAGCATCTGCCCCGGCGAGTCCGGTCCGATCGCGATCGACTGGGTGAGGTGTAGCTGGAAGGTGGTCTTCTTCGGCCACAGCGTGGCGTTGACCACGTCGAGCACCAGCTGGTGGGCCACCATCGCCGCGCTCGACGGGCAGCGGGTGAGCAGCGCTCCGGTGCGGCGGGTGTTGTGGCCGGAGAAGGAATCGGCACCGGTCGGGGTCTGCTCGAGCCAGGGCTGCAGCTCACGTTCGACGCGGTCGCACAGTTCGGCATCGGCGAGGCGCTCGATGATCACGACCCCGTGAGCGAGCAGTGCCGCGCTCACCTCGGCCGCCGTAGCGTCAGCATCGAATCGAACTATCTGAGTGGTGAGCGGGTTGGTCGTCGTCACACCCCGCAGGATAGATGACGCCCTCCAACCAGCCAGCCAGCCAGCCAGCCAGCCAGCGAACTTTGTCGGTCTCGACAGGCTGAG
>JANOKQ010001020.1:0-2490 GCA_031419375.1 Acidimicrobiaceae bacterium | reverse complement strand
CATCGACGACCCGGGGGCCGCGGTTCCGGAGGTGGTCGACCTGGCGGGGGCGGCAAGTGCGCTGTGCCAGGCAGAGACCGGGGCAGCTCCTGTGCGTGGGCACAGCGTGTTGTTCAACAGCGACCATAGCTACGCCATCATCGCCTTCGTGGCCTCGGGGCATGTGGTCTTCATGGAGACCGCGACCCGCATCCCCGTCAAGTGCTTGCAGATGAGCGTCGGAGCGGCCGGGGCGCGTCAGGCGCACGCGGCCTTCCCCGCCCCGAACGATGCCTATGTCCTCGTGGCGAACCAGAATGGCAAGCTTCTGGAACGCATCAACACGGATGCAAACAACAATGGAAGGCCGTACGAGGGGGCAAGCGACATCGTGCACGACTCGGCCGCGACGCTGAACCTGGCGACCTGTACCACCCCCAATGGTGTGGCCTGTGAAACGCCGGGCGTGGCCCCGCGGCCAAACAACGCCGTGGTCGGACCCATGATTGACCGACACAGCACCTTGACGTTCCTAACCCTGGCAGGGGGCGGCATGCTGGTGGTGGACACACACAAGGGGGGCGCCGCACCACCGATCGTGGCGGAGTATGACAACAGTGTCATTCATGCCAACGGGTTTGGTGGCATGCAGCTAGGCGCAATAACGAGCAGCCGGATCTATCTGAACTCTGGTGCCGGTGGTACGAATGTCTCTGAGGCTGACCTGTACAGCTTACTGCTGGCAGCCTTTCCGACTTCTCCGGCTTTTAACCCACCGAACACCCCTGCGCCTACCGTCGTGTTCTCGTTCGACACGGCCGGCCATGACTCTCATGGATTGTTGCTGCTGAACCGTGACGGGAAGCGGCGCTTCTTGTGGGCAGCGGATAGACCGTCGAACACCATCGAGGTGGTGGACACCACGACCGATACCCATGTCAACACCTTCAGCGTCGCGGGTGCCCACAGTGCTGATCCAGCCCCCGAGCTGTTCGAGTTGGCGCCCGGTGGCGCGCACGCGTTCGTGAGCTTCCGTGGGCCCTGTCCCGTCACGGGCAACATAGCGGGTATCAATAACGCGGTAGGAGACACCCCCGGGGTAGGAGTCCTGCGTGTGCGTCGTGGAGGGCGCACTGGCACACTCCTCGGCATTGCCCCCATCAACAACGTGGATGGTTCGATCGCAAGCTGCGCGCCGGCCGGGGCACCCGCATCGAACAATCGCGGAGATGTGCATGGCATCGCCGTGCGTATCTTCGACGAAGATGAGGGCGTTTGAGGAGACGACGGGGAGAGGGCAGGTTCAGGGCGTCTGGGACCCGGACTGATCCATTCTTCCGATCGGGGCTGCCAGCAAAGCCACGCGGCGCCGTCCCACCATTCCAGTATCTCGTTGGCCGAGCCGACGACCGGGAGTGCCGTCGTGGAGGTGACCGTCGCAGGGGACCGGCCCGCACGCAGCGTCGTCGAGATGAAGCCAAGACACACATATGCCCATCGCTGTGGTTGGCTGGTGAAGCGAGTCGACAACATGGCGAGCAGTGCCCAGCCGAAGGCGAACGCGAACAGCGCCGACCGGAGATGACGTGCTCGGGGGCACCGGCGAAGATGCCGAGCGTCAGCACGATCGCTCCCAGGAAGCCCGGCCGCAAGCGAACCGCTCACGACCCGCCAAGCGCGCTGCCGCCGAGGTTCACGTGAGCGTCTGCTCGCGGTTGGAGTGAAGGGACTTCAGTTGGCTGGTCCCCCGCTGTACGTGAGCAACCTGTTCAACGGGACGGCTTTGATCGTCGCCGTCGCGCTCGCTCAGCGGTCCCGGAGTAACAGCGCGACGTGACCGAGTTAGGCAGCTAGCGTGCTCGGCCGTGAGCTTGACCGTTGAGATCGCCTCCGAGGCCACCACCGAGTTGCGCGACGCCCTGGCCCGGCTGCTGCCCCAGCTCTCGTCGTCACCGCCGCCGGATCACGAGCAACTCGCAGCGCTGGTGGCGCACCCGGATTCGGTCGTGTTCACCGCCCGCCTCGACGAGGTGATCGTGGGCAGCCTGACCCTGATCTTCTACCGCATCCCGACCGGGCTGAAGGCATGGATCGAAGATGTCGTCGTCGATGCCGAGGCGCGTGGTCACGGCATAGGCGAGCAACTGAACCTGGCCGCGCTCGACGAGGCCCGTCGGCGAGGAGCGAAGGCGGTCAGCCTCACGAGCCGCCCGGCGCGCGAGGCCGCGAACCGGCTGTACCAGCGGATCGGGTTCACCGCCCGCGAAACCAACGTCTACCGGTACGACCTCTGACGTGTGCGATCAGGCTCGACGAAGGTCTTCGGCTGCTTGGCGGACCTGCCAATCGCGATCGGTGAGGGCATGGTCGATTGCCGTCTCGGCTTCATCGGTGGCGAACGGCGCGAGGGCGAGGACCGCCCGTCGACGGATCGCCGGGGTGTCGTTGCAGCCGTGCAGAATCGCCGGAAGTCCCCGGTCGTCGCCGATCGCGCCAAGCGCGGCGACCGCC
>JANOKQ010001019.1:0-3555 GCA_031419375.1 Acidimicrobiaceae bacterium | reverse complement strand
TATCTGCTCGGCAAGTCGCCGCCCGCCTTCGACGTGCTGGCGTGGAATTCCGACTCGACCAACCTTCCAGCCGCGTTGCACGCCGATCTGATCCAAATCTTTGTCGACAACTCGCTGATGCAGCCCGGCATGCTCGAGGTGCTCGGTACGCCCGTTGACCTGCGGAAGGTAACGGCGGACCTGTACGTGGTGGCCGCTGCCACGGATCATCTTGTTCCATGGCAGGCGGCCTATGGCGCCAAACGGAGCTTTGGTGGCGAGACGAGATTCGTGTTGTCCAACAGCGGCCACATCCAGGCCCTGATCAACCCGCCGGACAACCCGAAGGCCAGCTACTACGTCAATGACGAGTATCCGCCCGACCCGCAGGCCTGGCTCGCCGGAGCCACGTCGCACGCCGGGAGTTGGTGGACCGACTGGGCGTCGTGGAGCAAGGATCGGTCGGGGCCCCTGAAACGATCACCACGCGTCCTCGGCAACAAGGGCCATGCCCCCCTGGATCCAGCACCGGGGACCTATGTCCATCAGCGATGAGACCCCTGTTCTCGAGGCCGAGCAGATCCAGGTCGGACGTCATCGCATCCGAATCCAGACGTACGGAGCCGGGCCGCCGCTGCTGCTCCTGATGGGCATCGGCGGGAACATGGAGATGTGGGAACCGGTTCGCCGGCTGATGCCCGATCGACAGTTGATTGCCTTTGATGTGCCGGGTACGGGCGGATCCAAGACATCGCTGACGCCGTTGTCGATGCGGGCGACGGCCAAGATCGCAGTCGCGGTGCTGCGCCATTTGCAGATCGAACGAGCCGACGTCCTGGGGATCTCGTGGGGCGGCGTGCTGGCCCAGGTCCTGGCGATCCACCACCCGAACGTCGTTCGACGGCTCGTCTTGGCATCGACGTCATGTGGCCTCGGCTCGGTTCCTGGCAGGCCTTCAGCGCTCTGGATTCTGGCAACACCCAGGCGTTACTACTCTCGGTCCTATCTCGACAAGGTCGCCCCGACGTTGTACGGGGGACAGATCCGTCGCCATCCCGAGATCTTCCGACAGCAAGCGGTGGCGCGGCTGACTCGGCCCCCGTCACTGCTCGGGTACTTCTCGCAGGTCTACGCGATCGCCACCACATCGACGCTCCCATTGGCGCGGTGCATCAAGAGCCCGACGCTGATCGTGACCGGAACCGACGATCCCATGGTGCCGAGCGTGAACAGCCGGATCCTGCAGCGGGTCATCCCGAACGCGATCCTTCATCTCGTGCAGGGTGGCGGCCACTTGTTCTTGTTCGACAGCGCCGAGACGGTTGTTCCGATGATCTCGGAGTTCCTCGACAGCGAGTGAGACCCTCCACCTGGTGCGGTTGTGTGCGCTCGGTAGCGCGCTCGGTGTCCTGGCAGGGTCGGCTCACAACGCGATGGGCATGGTCGTGAGCGGTGCTCCTGGGCCGCGGCGCCGATCTCGCGGGTGAGCTGACGGTCATCGCTGACGAGACGTCGGACACTTCGCCGGTTGGGAGCAATCGTCGTCGACGGGCGTGAAGAAGTCGGCATCGACCGAGAGTTCGTGGTTGAGCACGTCGCCTGACGCCGCACCCGCCGACGGGAGGTTGCAGTAGACGAGCAGCGCGTCGGCGTCGGCCGGTGTACCGATGCCGAGGTTGACCGCCATCATCGGTTCGGTGCCGATGTCCTGCGCCATTCCATGAACTCGTCGGTACCGAACTGGTTGGTCTCGATCGACCGCCATGCAAAAAGGGGACGGCGTGCTCGCAGCTCGCGTGGTCCGACTGCGTGGCGCCAGTCCTCGTGGTGTCCTGGCAGGTCGCTGGCGTGCGTGATTGGTTGACGTGGAACGCGCGGGCGGTCGACCCGAGTGGTCACACTCATCGGCATGGACTGCGCGACCACCTCTCATGCAACGCCGCTGCGCGGACCACGACCGCGGCGTCAACGGACACGATGCGGTCGGCGAACGCGGGCTTCACGCTGCCGGTGAGCCACCGGCGCAACACTTCGCCCTTGGCCGGGTCGCTGCGCTCAGCGAGCAGGACACCATGCTGGACGCGTTCTGCGGGGCCGTGCCGAGGGCAAACGTCAGGCCCACCGCCGCAAGCAGCGCCGTCGAACCGATCAGCCGGGTCTTCGTCGTGACGTTGCTCACGACGAGACTGTCGCCTCGGACGTGTTTCCGGTGTGTTGCGTTGTGGGTCGTCGGTGTAGGCGCACCATGCTCTCACTTCGGGAAACGCCGAGCAGCTCCACGAGGTCGGATTGGCTCCAACGTTGGACGGTACGCAACTCTCGAAGTCTGGTGCGCATCGGGTGGTTGGAAAGGTCCGGCAGCAGTGGGTTGAGGGCGTCGAGACCGACGTAGTCGGTGTCCCAGCAGGCGTCGAAGTCGCCGGGCTCGTCCTTGGCGGTGACGAAGCTGCCGTTCAATCAGATCTTTCGGCAACCGGCTTCGGCGAGCAGCTTGATTGCTTCCCCGAGACCGTCGAGGAGACGTCGGCGCCGTTCTCACCTCGACGGCCGAGTGCCATTCCCAGTCGGGGTCGGCCTTCCAGCCGACGGTGTCCCAAGTCTCGGAAGGCGTCGAGCACCGGGTAGTTCGGCTGCGCGGCCGAGCCCACCTCGCGCAGCTCTCACCCGCCGATCGGCACACCGATGGGCCGGAAGTCCCCGCCCGCCGGGACATTCGCCCCTGGCGCGGCCCTTGCTCCGGGGCTGAGCATGAGGGCATGACCGACACATCGACCGAAATATCGACCGAAACATCGACCGCAACATCGACCGATGTCGACCGATGTCGACCGCTTCGCTGAACTCGAACACCAGATCGAAACCACGCGTGCCGAGTTCTCGTTGGGGCCGGCGTCGAGCACCCAGACGCGGACGCGCTGGTTGGGTTCCACCCGGATCGGCCGGTCCTTGTACTGGTTGACGTAGCCGTTGAACACCACAGCGTCGTGGCGCTCGCCCTGCATCTTGGTCAGGTCGCCGGGTTGGCCGTCGGGACCCAGGTACAGCTCGGACTGGACCAGCAGGTACTCGTGATCGACCGGGGGCTGGATGGGTCGACCGGGAGCGCTGAACCGGTCAAGGAGTTGGCTGGGAGGGTGGGGGCGACCGGAGCCGGCGTTCGGTCGAATCGAGTCCGGTTCGTCGACGCCAAGCATGATGGGGTGTGGGAGCTCCCGGTCCTTGGCGAGGTCGCTGCTTCCCCCGGCCGTCCGACCCGACGGACATGTCGCCTGGGCAGGAGACCTCACGGACCCAGAGCTGCCTCAAGCACTCGCGACCTGGTTCGGAGCGGCCAATCCGGCGCATTAGAGCCCGGTGCGACGCCTCGTCGGGCTCCTCGGCGACGCCGGCTACGACCCGATCGCGATCGGCGCCGGGCTGGCCGACATCCGTGCCCAGACGCTGGTGCGGATCAGCTCGAAGCGGGTCTTCCACCCCGATCCCGCCCCCCGACCCGACGGCATCGTCGGGCGGCCCCGCCGCCACTGACCCCGCTTCGTGTTATCCGAGGGGCATCGCAAGATCTTCGCGCTGACC
>JANOKQ010001018.1:0-4442 GCA_031419375.1 Acidimicrobiaceae bacterium | reverse complement strand
TCGTCGCCGCCGACCGCGCCCGCAGGATGGTGGCGTGATGAACCGTCCGGTCGGCAAAGTCGGCGTGTGCACCGACTCCAATTCGCAGATTCCGCAAGAACTGATCGATCGCTTCGATGTGGAGGTGGTGCCGATCACCGTTGTCGTCGACGATCATGAGTATCTCGAAGGTGTCGATCTGGACGCCGACGGGTTCTACGCGCTGTTCACCGACGAGCACACCCCGTCGGTGAGCACCAGCCAGCCGAGCCCTGGCCAGTTTGCGCTTGCCTACGACGCGCTGATCGAACGCGGTTACACCGAGATCTTGTCGATCCACATCGCGTCGTCGTTGTCGGGCACGATGAACTCGGCCCGGCTTGCGGCGCGCTCGCTCGGTGTGCCGGTGCGCCTCGTCGACTCCGGCACCGCCAGCTTCGGGATCAGCTGCTGCGTCTGGGCAGCCGGCGACGCACTCGCTGCGGGCGCAACGCTCGACGAAGCTGCTGCAGTGGCAGAACAATTGGCCCCGAGTATTGGCAACGTGTTCGTCGCCGGTGCCCTCGGCCTGGTTCGATCGAGCGGTCGCGCCGGGGCGCTCGACATCACCGACGGCCGAGATGGTGGCTGTGGCAGCGGATCGATCCCAGTACTGGCGTTGATTGCCGGGAGGGTCGAAGTGCTTGAGCGAGTCGACACGGTGGTCGATGCGGTGAACTGCATGTCCGCGATCGCGGTTCGGTGGGGCGAACGGCTCAACGTGGCTGTCGGACTGGCTGACGGCGAGACCGCGCCGATCGCACATGCGCTCGCGCACGCCGTTGGTGAAGCAGCATCAGTGGACGAAGTGATCACCTACCGGATCGGCCCGTCGGTGGGTGCCCATACAGGTCCCGGAACGGCAGGCTGCTTCATGTTTGCGTCATCGCGCGCACGGTCCACTCCAGCAACCAGCTGAGAAAGCCGTACAGCTGGTACTCGCCGACGCGGGGGTCGTCGTCGGCAACGTCGTCGGCGTCGTGGTCTTCGCTGATGTCGAGAATGGTGCCGAGCACCAGCCGCAGCCCGTTGAGGCCCTGCATGAACGCCGACATCTGGGCCGCGGTCAACGGCGGTTTCGCATCGAGTGCGGTCGAGATGACCTCGATCCCGGTCAACCGTGACGCGACCAGTTCCTCACGCATCAGCCGTTGGTACTCGGCGTCGTGGTCGGCGTGTTGAGGCTGGTGATAGGCGGCGGGGAAGACCCGCGTGAGCGCCGGGTTGTCACTCGGGCCGACGAGGAGCTGGCGCATCTCGCCGAGCAGGCGGCGCACGAGTTCGCGCTCGTCGTCATCGAGATTGAACCGGAACCCGCTGCGATATGGCTCGACGGGCGGGCGGAACTGCCAGCGGGCCATCAATCGTCCTGCTGCATCGTGGCCCACAGGCCGTGCTCATGAAGGCGAAAGACGTCGAGTTCGGCTTTCTCGCGGGGCCCGTTGCTCACCGCGGCGCGCCCTTTGTGGTGCACATCGAGCATCAGTTCCGTGGCCTTTTCCAACGAGTACCCGAACAGCTTCTGCAGCACGAAGGTGACGTAGCTCATCAGGTTGATCGGATCGTTCCAGACGAGGACGACCCACGGGCGATCAGGGTCGACGGTGTCGTCGGTTGCGGGCGCGTCGAGCTCGACGGGAGAAGGCGCCGGTGACATGTCTCTAGTGTGCCCGGTTGGCCGGGGTCTTACCCCGCCCGTAGAATGGAGCAATGGCTGTCGGTGCCCGTCCCCTCGTCCCCTCGCGGCTGTCGCCGGGCGGGGTGGCACACGGGTCGCGGCGGATTCCGGTCACGCAACTCCAGGGATACGTTGCGTTGGCGAAGCTTCGAGTGGTAGAGCTGCTGCTCATCACCACGGTCCCCACGATGGTGCTTGCCGAAGGCGGGTGGCCGGCCACATCGCTGGTGCTGGTCACGCTCATCGGCGGCACGCTCGCGGCCGGCGGGGCCAACGCGATCAACATGGTGATCGACCGCGACATCGACGCGCTGATGGAACGCACCCGCAACCGGCCGCTGGTCACCGGCCTGATCAGCCCGCGGGCGGCACTGGTGTTCGCCGTTGTGCTGGAGGTGCTGGCGTTCGCGGTGCTGTGGTGGGGGGCGAACCTATTGTCGGCCGCGCTCACGTTGTCAGCGACGTTGTTCTACGTGTTCGTGTACACGATCTGGTTGAAGCGCACCAGCAAGCGCAACATCGTCATCGGCGGCGCAGCCGGGGCGGTGCCGGTTCTGGTGGGTTGGAGCGCCGTCACCAACGAGATCAGCTGGACCTCGATCACGCTGTTCGTGGTGATGTTCTTGTGGACCCCTCCGCACTTCTGGGCGCTGGCTATCCGCCACGTCGACGACTACCGGGCCGCCGGAGTCCCGATGCTGCCGGTGGTGGTCCCCATCGAGGAAGCCATCGCGAAGATGATCTGGTACACCGTGGCGCTGATCGTGGCGTCGTTCGTCCTCGTGCCGGTCGCCTCGATGGGTGCCGTGTACATCGTCACGGCGGCGCTTGCGGGCGGAGCGTTCCTGTGGGGCACGATCGACCTGGCCCGGCATCCCAGCCCAGCACGGTCGATGCGGGTGTTCGGGTTCAGCATCACGTACGTGACGTTGCTGTTCGGCGCGCTCACCGTCGACGTGTTCGTCCGCCGCGGGTTCTGATCGTGCGATCGGATGATTTCCGTTGGCAGACCGCCCTGTGGGTAATCTCGCAGAAGTCAATCCGTCAAACATCTCATCGGGGTCGCTTCTCGCGCCCTGAGACGAATCGAGCTCCTCGCCAATGACCACCATCGATCCCCACGCTGTCGGAACCGGAACCGGCGCTGCCGCCGGTCGCTCCGACGCGGGGGAATCCACCGTTGCCTCGTGGGTGACGACCACCGATCACAAGCGGATCGGCCGGTTGTTCATCGTCGACTCCCTCCTCACGTTGGTGGCCGTCGCCGTCGTCGGGGCGATCCTCGGGTTCGAACGCGTCGATGCCGAATCCAGCACGCTCGATTTCGATGCGCTACCGCAACTGTTCTCGTTGTACCGGGTCGCGCTTACCTTCGGCGTCGTCGTCCCGCTCGGTCTTGGCCTGGCGATCACGATCGTGCCGTTGCAGCTCGGCGCACGGGCGCTCGCATTTTCGCGGCTGGCAGCCCTCGGTTTTTGGGCGTGGCTGATGGGTGCCGGGCTCGTGGTTGGTGCGATCATCGCCAACGGCGGTCCTGGCGGCGGTGACAGCGACATGGTCGATCTGTTCCTCGTCGGCCATGTGCTGATGGTGTTGGGTCTCATCGCCGCGGCTGCCTCGGTGGCTGCCTCGGTCCTGACCACACGGGCACCGGGCATGAACATGCGCCGGGTACCGCTGTTTGCGTGGTCGGCGCTTGTTGGTTCGCTCGGGCTGGTGCTGATGCTGCCGGTTCTCGCTGGCACGCTGATCCTGATCACGATCGATCACCGTTACCGACGCAGCACCTTCGGTGGCAACGACGGCATCTTCGACTGGATCGGGTTCGCCTACACCCAGCCGGCCACGTTCGTGTACGCGGTGCCAGTGTTCGGACTTGTGGCCGAAACGGCGGCCACCGCGACCGGTCGACGCCTGAAGATGCGTGGCCTAGCGCTGATCGGAACCGGACTCGTTGGTTCGGCATTCCTCGCCGGCGTCGCCCAGGTCGATGCCGGTGTGCGCCGAAACGTGATCGATTCCAACTTCTCGGATGCGCTTGGCGACATCGTGCCCTTCGCCATCTTGAACCTGTTGCCCCTCCTCGGTTCGCTGGCGGTGCTGGCGGTGGTGATGTTTGCTGCGCTTGGTCGCCCGCGAATCATCTCGCCGCTGCTGTTCAGCTTCTTCGGTGCCGGGATGGTGCTCGTCGGCATGCTCGGCAACGCCGTCTACCACATCGGCGATGCGCAACTCGCCGGCACCGTGTTCGAGGAGGGCGTGTGGCTCTACGTCGTCTACGGCGCGGTGCTGAGCGCGATGGGTGCAGTCACCTATTGGGGTCCGAAGCTGTGGGGTCGGCGCCTGCCGAAGGTGCCCACACTGTTGATGGCGCTCGGCGGGACCGGGGCCACCGTGTTGGCGTCAGTGCCGTATCTCCTCGCCGGCTTCTGGATGACGTTGAAGCTCTGCCTGGTGGTGATCCCGATCGGCGTGGCAGGGGGCTTGACGGTCGCGTTGCTCTCGACGGTCCGCAATCGGCTGGTGCGCTGGACCGTCGTGGCCTATGTCGATTTCTTCCGCGCCTTTCCGCCGCTTGTGCTCTTGATGTTCATCGCATTCGGATTGCCGTTCATGAAGATCGATCTCGGTGCGTTCGGGGCGGTCGCGGTTGCGTTTCTCTTGAATACGTCGTCCTATTACGGAGAAATTTTTCGCGCCGGGATCGAGAGCGTGCCGAAGGGCCAATTCGAAGCGGCGCGGTCCA
>JANOKQ010001017.1:0-6354 GCA_031419375.1 Acidimicrobiaceae bacterium | reverse complement strand
CGAACACCTGCTGTTGCACCACTGGATCGTTCGTGGCCGCAACCACCAGCCATGCCCCCTCGATGTCACCCAACTCGTATCGCCGCCGAACAAGCGTGACCCTCGCTGGATCGAATGCCGTATCGAAGGCGGTATCGAAGTCTGGAGAGACCACTGTGACGGTCGCTCCTGCAGCGACCAATCCCGCCGTCTTGCGGAACGCAATCGCGCCACCGCCGACCACCACCACCCGCCGACCGGCCAGGCGGACGACGATTGGATAGCCATCGTCGATCGATGCGCTCAGGTCGGATCGGGCGTCAGTCATCCACCATTCGCTCGATCATTCGGCCGAGCGTGCGCGCCGGCGAGCACCGCGGCGTGTTCGGTAAACGCGGCGACCGCTCCGATCACGATCACCGCCGGCGAACAGACATCGGCATCGGCCAGCGAGCGCATATGACCCGACCAGATCCGCTGCCTCGCAGTGGTCGCTTCCATCACGACGGCAACAGGGGTGCGGTCGTCGAAACCGTGCCCGCACATCTGCCGAACGATCTCGCCCCGCCGTTCGATTCCCATCAGCACCACGACCGTGCCGCCAAGATCGGCGACTGCGCGCCAGTTGACCGGGCTGGTTTCGAGCGCCTCGTGCCCGGTGACGATCGTGACCGAACGGGCGATGCCCCGATGGGTGACGGGGATCCCGGCCGCAGCCGGTCCGGCGAGCGCCGAGGAGATCCCTGGCACCACACCGCAGGAGATGCCGTGACGAGCGAGAACCTCGACCTCCTCGCCTCCCCGTCCGAAGATGAACGGATCGCCACCTTTCAGCCGGACCACCCGCCGACCGGACTGGGCCACGCTGACGAGGATCTCGTTGAGGACGTCTTGGGTGTGGCTCCCACCGGGCCGCTTGCCGACATCGATCAGCTCTGCGTGCGGCGACGCGAGCGCGAGGATCTCGTCGGAGACGAGGCGGTCATACAGCACCACCTCGGCCTCGCCGAGCAACCTCACCGCCTTGATCGTTAGCAGTTCAGGATCACCGGGCCCGGCGCCGACCAGGAACACGGAGGGTTCCGGCGCCATCAGCTGACTGCCCCGACACCGACGAGTGAGGCGGCCGGGTCATCGGCCGCCTCGATGATCATCCCGGCGCCGGCCGTCGCGCTGGTGACCTCGTCGATGACGATGAAGCTGCCCATCACCCGGTTGCGCCGGTACGGGTCGGTGGGGAGCGGAAGCGAGGTGATGAACGACACGGTACCGATCTCGTTCATGGCCAACTCCTCGATGTCGACATTGCTCGTCAAGGTGGTGACATCGAGCTTGTCGTGCAACGCAGCCACCACGGCCTTCGTGGTGCGCGTTGCGTGTTTGATCAGCACCCGGGCACCCGCCCGCAGGGGCGCTTCGGTCATCCAGGCAACACGGGCGGTGATCTGGCGGTGCACCACCGGCGGCGAATCGGCGGCAGCGATCACATCGCCGCGGCTCACGTCGACTTCGTCGGCGAGCTGTACTCGCACCGCCGGAGCTGTTCCCTCCACGGCCGCGATTCGGCTGCGCATGCCCGACGGCAGCACCACGACTGCGTCGCCGACAGCGGGGACTCCACTCGCCAGCGATCCGGCGTACCAGCGCCGCTCGACACCGGCCGGGGAGCCAGACGTGCTGCTGCCGAGCGGCGGTTTGATGACGATCTGCACCGGGAGGCGGAGATGATCGAGTCGCGGTTGGGGAACGGGAAGCGTCTCGAGATGGCGGAGCAGTGTCGGCCCGGTGTACCACGGCGTGCCCGGCGCCGGGTCGACCACGTTGCCGCCGTCGAGCGCACACAGCGGGATCGCCACAACCGTCGTCACGCCGAGGCGGTCGGCGAGCACGGCAAAATCGGCCCGGATCGAATCGAACCGCTCCTGCGACCAGTCGACCAGATCCATCTTGTTGACCGCGAGCACCAAGTGGTCGATACCCAGTAGCGCTGAGAGTGCGGCGTGGCGGTGCGATTGCTCGCGCAATCCGTAGCGAGCATCGACGAGGATCACGGCAACGTCGGACGTCGACGCTCCCGTCACCATGTTGCGGGTGTACTGCACGTGCCCGGGGGTGTCGGCGATGATGAACGACCGCAGCGGGGTGGCGAAGTAGCGGTAGGCCACGTCAATGGTGATGCCCTGCTCGCGCTCGGCACGCAGTCCGTCGGTCACCAACGCCAGGTCGAGTCCCTCGCCGCCGCGCCTCGCCGTGGTCACGGCGACCGCGTCGATCACGTCGTCGAACAAGCTCTTGGTGTCGTGGAGCAACCGCCCGATCAGGGTGCTCTTGCCGTCGTCAACCGACCCGGCGGTGGCGAAGCGGAGCAACTCCATCAGAAGTACCCCTCACGCTTACGGTCCTCCATTGCCGCTTCCGAGAAGCGGTCGTCAGCACGGGTCGCGCCGCGTTCGGTGATCCGGCTCTGTTCGATCTCGGCCAGCACCTCCCACGGATTCGACGCGATCGAGCGAACGGCACCGGTGCAGGTCATGTCGCCAACGGTGCGGTACCGGACCGTCTCGTCGAAGGGGACCTCGCCGGCCTCGGCTGGGGTGTACGGCCCGGTGGCCAGCAACATCCCGCCGCGCTCCACCACCCGGCGACGGTGGGAGTAGTACATGGCCGGCAGTTCGATGTCGTTGACTGCGATGTAGCGCCAGATGTCGAGCTCGGTCCAATCGCTGATCGGGAAGGCGCGCAGGTGCTCACCCACACCGACGCGTGCGTTGTACAGCCGCCACAGCTCGGGGCGCTGGTTCTTCGGATCCCATTGGCCGAACGAATCACGAAACGACAACACCCGCTCCTTGGCGCGGGCTTTGTCCTCGTCGCGCCGGGCCCCGCCGAATGCGGCGTCGAAGCGCTGGACCCCGATCTCGTGCAACAGCGGCTCGGTCTGCAAGCGGTTGCGCGAGCCCGTCGGGCCCGGGTCGGCGACCCGGCGCTGATCGATCGCGTCTTGCACGCTGGCCACCACAAGATCGACGCCGAAGTCCGCGACGAGCCGGTCGCGGAACTCGATCACCTCGTCGAAGTTGTGGCCGGTGTCGATGTGCATCACCGGGAACGGGATCCGGCCGGGAGCGAACGCCTTGCGGGCGAGGTGCATCATCACGACGGAATCTTTCCCGCCGGAAAACAGCAGCACCGGCCGCTCGCACTCGGCGGCAACCTCGCGGAGGACGAAGATCGCGTGGGCCTCAAGTTGGGCGAGACGGCTGTCGAAACCCTCGAACTCGTGCGACGAGGCAAAGTCAGCGAAGCTCGCGAGCGCGGCTTCGGCGTCTTTATCGTCGGTCAGGTCCACTGCATCGATGCTCATCGGGTGCTCCTCGGTTCAGAAATCAGGCTGGTCGTTGTCGGGTCGGTAGCGGATTGCGAACGGCTCTAGAGATGCAGTCCGCATTCGGTCTTGGCGTGCGCCGACCAACGGCCGGCGCGGGGGTCTTCCCCCTCGACCGGTCGACGGGTGCAGGGCCAACAGCCGATCGAGGGGTACCCCTGATCGAGCAACGGGTTGAGCGGCACGTCGTGGAGTGCTGCGTACGTCGCAAGGTCCTCATCGGTCCACGCGGCAAGCGGGTTCAGCTTGACGATGCCGCGCTTGTCGAGATGCACGAACGGCGTGTCGGCGCGTACCGGCGAATCGCTGCGGCGAACACCGCTGACCCATCCGAGCCGACCGGAGAGACCCGCTTCGAGCGGGACAACCTTACGGAGGTGGCAACAGCTGTCAGGATCGCTGAGGTACTGCTCGTCGCCGATCGGCGCGGCGGGGGCAACCACGAGCTTGACCGGGTACTTCTCGCCGACCGCAGCCACGGTGGCGAGCGTTTCCGGGAAGTGGTACCCGGTGTCGAGGAACAGCACCTCGATGCCCGGCGCCACCTTGGTGACGACATCGATCAACACGACGTCGGACGTCATCGCCGAAGCCACGATCAGGCGCTGCAGCGGGAAGGTGTCGATCAACCACTGCACCATCCGCGACGGATCGCGATGGCTGTCGAACCGGGCATTCGCCGCAGCAATCAACGCCGCGTCGGGAGCACCAGCGCGAGCGGTTGCTGTTGCGGGAGCGTTTGCGGGGGTTGCGGTCTCGGGCACGGAGCGAGTGTATCAATAGATGACTATTCCAGTCATATTTATCGACATTCCGAATTGAGGGACCGCAACGCCGCGCCGAGAGCCGTCTCGTAGCATCTCCTGCGATGGAATTCTCCTGGACCCCTGCCCAGATCGAGCTGCGCGCCCACGCCCGCGAAGTCGCCGCCGCTGCGGTCGCCCGCTTCGGCAGGTTCAACGACAGTTGGATCAACGGCTTGTCTACCGAGTTCGCCACCGAACTCGCTGCGCTCGGTTGGATCGGCCTCACCTGGCCGAAGGAGTTCGGCGGCGGGGGCCGACCGGCCATCGACCGGCTGATCATCGGCGAGGAGCTCATTGCCGCAGGTGCACCGATCGCCGCGATCTGGTTCGCCGATCGGCAGATGGGACCGACCCTGATCGCCTACGGCCGCCCCGATCAACAGGCCGAGTTCCTGCCGAAGATCCTGTCGGGCGAGACGACGTGGTGCATCGGCATGAGCGAGCCGGGCGCGGGCAGTGACCTGGCCGCCTTGAAGACTGCAGCGGTGCGCGACGGTGACCACTGGGTGATCAACGGACAGAAGATCTGGACCAGTTTCGGCGCGGTCGCCGATTATTGCTACCTGATCTGTCGGACCACCACCGACGGGCCGCCCCACGCCGGGATCAGCGAGATCATCGTGCCAATGGACACCCCCGGAATCGACGTGCGCCCGATCACCGACATGACCACCAACCGTCACTTCTGCGAGGTGTTCTTCACCGACGTCCGGGTGCCCGTGGAAAACCTCGTCGGGACCGAAGGCGCCGCGTTCAAGCAGACGATGGGCCAACTCGAACACGAGCGGGGTGGTATCGACCGGCTCGTATCGAACCTGGCGCTGTACCGGATGGCGCTGCAGCGTGCCGATACCAGCGATCCGCTGATCCGCCAAGAGATCGCCGCGCTGGAGATCGGATACCGGATCGGCCGCATCCTCGTGATCCGCGAATCGCTGCGGCAGGCACCAAAAGGGTTCAGTGCGGCGACGAAGTGCTTTTGCACCGAGCACGAGGTTCGGGTCGCCGCCTTCGTCACCCGGGTGTTCGGGGCCGATGCGATGCTGTGGGACGAGGTGACTCGCGGTCTGCTGTACGCGCCGGGATACACGATCATGGGCGGAACGTCGAACGTGATGCGCAACATCCTCGGCGAACGAGTGCTCGGGCTCCCCCGCTGAACAGCCTGCGGTGGCGCTCGAGTCGGCGCTTCGCCTGGCGAGTCGCTGTGCTGACGATGTTGACCGGCGCCTCAATCGGTTGTGCCGACGACGGTACGGGCTCCCCGGGGGACACGCGCGAGCCCGGTGACCCCGTCGATGTCACCAGTGCCCAGCCCGTCGACGCCGTGATCGAATCGGTCCTGGAACTGGACCCGCTCCCGTCGGCGGCCACCTCGGCGACTACTGCCGCGAGCACCGGCACGGTCTTGACGGCACCGCCGAGCCGGATCGACGGCGACCTGGACGCGGCCAGCGTCGCCAGCGGATTCGATGCTGCGCTCGCCATCGCACTCGACCCGGCCGCCGGACCATCGGCTGCCGGTGCCGGGGTCGAACTGCAGTTGCTGTTTCGTTACCTCGCCAACCATGCCGATCTCGACGCCGACGTGCTTGCCGCGCTCGATCCCCTCAGCCGCACCGTCGTTGCCCCGATCGTGACTGCCCGCCAGTTCGGCCAGGCCCGCGCCGCGGCCGATCCCACACCGTCGCCGCCGTCGCCCACCTTGCCGGCGTGGACGATCGTCGAACCGTTCCCAGCCGAGACATTGCGCGGCTACTACGACGAAGCCGAGGCGATCACCGGGGTGCCGTGGTTTTGGCTGGCCGCCATCAACCTGCAGGAAACACGGATGGGCCGCATCGTCGGCGTGTCGTCGGCTGGAGCAGTGGGACCGATGCAGTTCCTGCCGTCCACGTGGGCGGAATGCTGCATCGGCGACCCGACGGTGCCACGCGATGCGATCATCGGCGCAGCCACGTACCTCCTCCAAAGCGGCGCACCGGGCGACATGCAGGCGGCCGTGCACCAGTACAACCCCAACGACAGCTACGTCATCACCGTTACCGCGTATGCCGAGATCCTGCGTGACCACCCGGCGCTGCTCGCCGCGTTCCACGCCTGGCAGGTGTTCGCCGGGTCGTCGGCAGGGACGATTCGTCTACCGGTGGGCTACAGCGCGCCGACGCCCGTCGACGCCGCCGC
>JANOKQ010001016.1:0-4885 GCA_031419375.1 Acidimicrobiaceae bacterium | reverse complement strand
CGGGCAACGCAAACTGCTCGAGATGTCGAGGGCGCTGATGACCGAACCCAAGTTGGTGATGCTCGACGAACCGATGGCCGGCGTCAACCCTGCGTTGAAGCAGAGCCTGAACGCCCACATCAAGGGGCTTCGTGACGACGGGATGACGGTGCTGTTCGTCGAGCACGACATGGACATCGTGCACGACATCAGCGACTGGGTGATCGTCATGGCAGAAGGCCGGATCATCGCCGAGGGCACCCCCGACCAGATCTCGCAGAACTCCGCGGTGATCGACGCGTATCTCGGCGCTCACCAGGGTAAGAGCCTGATGGAGGAACTCTGATGGACAGCGTGCACGACCAGCGAACCCCGTTGCTCGAAGGGACCGACATCGTCGCCGGGTACATCCCGGAGGTCAACATCCTGAACGGATGCAACGTGGTGGTGTACGAAGGTGACTTCATCGGCATCATCGGTCCCAACGGTGCCGGGAAGAGCACGTTCCTGAAAGCCGTGCTCGGATTGTGCTCGGTGCGCTCGGGGACGATCACCTTCGGGGGCAAGAACATCACGGGAATGAAGGCGCACCAACTCGTCAGCCAGGGCGTCGGCTACGTCCCGCAGAACAAGAACGTGTTCCCCAGCCTGACGGTCACCGAGAACCTGGAGATGGGCTGCTTCTTGAAGCCGTCGTTGTTTCGCGAGCGGTTCGAGTACGTGACGGCGATGTTCCCGCGGCTGCTGCTGAGGCGCAGTGCACGGGCGGGGTCGTTGTCGGGCGGTGAGCGGCAGATGGTAGCGATGAGCCGAGCATTGATGCTCGAGCCGCGCATCTTGTTACTCGACGAACCGTCGGCCGGACTGTCGCCGCAACTGCAGGACGAGGTGTTCCTGCAATGCCGCACGATCAACGCATCCGGCGTGGCCATCCTCATGGTCGAGCAGAACGCCCGCCGGTGTTTGCAGGTGGTGGATCGCGCCTACGTACTCGATCAGGGGTCGAACGCGTACACCGGTACGGGCCGCGAGCTCCTTGCCGATCCGGCGGTGATCGAGCTATATCTGGGCACGCTCGCCAAGGCATCCGGCGGCTGACCACCACGTACTCGTACCGAAAACGTTGAAGGCCCCGAGCCGGAGCTCGGGGCCTTCACGTTCACTTCGTCGGATGTACCGACTTCACGAACTCACTCGCCGGCGTTGAACGCCGTTCCGAGTGCGTTGCCCATGTTGCCGTCGCAGCCGTACACGGCCTTGACGGTCGGGCCGACACCCTTTTCGACCATCGTCTTGAGGACTCGTGAGCCCTCATCGAAGGTGATCAGCACGATGGCGTCGGGGTCGAGGCTGACAATCTCGTCGACCTCGCCGTCGAAGCTCGTTGCCTTGGGGTCGTAGATCTTGGTGCCGAGCACCTCGACTCCAGCGGCTTCGAGTGCCGCACCGACCACTCCGGCGAGGCTGGTGCCATAGGCATCGTCCAGAGCCAAGATGTAGGCCGAGCTGTTGCCGTCGTCAGCGACGATCTGGGCGATGACGTTGCCCTGCAGGTCGTCCGGCGGGGCGTTACGGAAGTACAGGCCCTTGTCCGGGTAGTCGACGAGCTTCAGCGAGGTGTTGGCCGGGCTGAACTGGGCGACGCCAGCGGCGGTGATCTTGTCGATCACGGTGAGGCTCACCGACGACGAAGCGGCACCGATGATGGCATCGACGTTCTCGGCCAGAAGCCGGTCGACTTCCTGGCTGGCGATGTCGGTGCTGGTGTCACCAGAGTCACCGGGGAAGAACTCGACGGGTGCGCCGAGCACGCCACCGGCGTCATTGATGTCGTTGATCGCCAATTCGGCACCGGCGAACTCCGGCGGTGCGAGGAAGGCCAACGACCCGGTCTGCGGCAGGATCGAACCGATCTTGAGAATGCCGTCGCCCTCACGCTCCACTTCGGTGGCCGACAACGGCTTTTCGGCCGAAGCCGGGGCCGATGCGGTGATGTATGTGGTGAGCGAGTCGTCGATCTGGTTGCCGGCACCGAATTGCAAGACGCCGTAGCTGGCCTCCAATGGTTCGCCGTTGCCGTTCATCGTGATCGGACCGGAAAAGCCGTCATAGTCGATATCGGTTCCTGCGCCGACCAGCGCGAGGCACGCCGCATAGTCGGTGCACTTCTCGCCGTCCTTGGTGACGCCGACGATCTCGGCGGCATAGCCGCTTCCGTCGGTCTGGGCGATTTCGACCGCGAGCGCAATGATCACGATGGCGTCGTAGGTCTCGGCTGCATAGTTGTAGGTGTTGTCGAGCGGGGTCGCCTTCGCGGCCTCGGTTGCCTCGAGACGGTCCTTGAAGTCCTGGCTCAGCTCGACGAGGGGCGTGGTGCCCTTCATTCCGGCAAGCGCATCTTCGGTGCCGGCTTCGGCTTCGGTGGTTGCCGGAGCTTCGGCTTCGGTGGTGGCCGGAGCCTCGGTGGCTGCCGGAGCCGTTGCTTCGGGCGCTGCTACTTCGTCGGATCCGCAGGCTGAGGCGACGAGCGCCAGGCCGACGAGAAGCGCGCCAACACGGCGCACTCTTGATTTCTGCATGTGGGTTCTCCCCCTTGGAGTCCAGTGGGCGATCTGCCCGCCGGTTGTTATGGAGGTGGTCAGCATAGATCCATCTGCGGACTCGTGCCGCGCACCCCCGACGCTCCAGTTTGCGGCGAGGGCGTTCGACCGAGTAGCGGTCGGGTACCGTGCGCCGATGGACACCCCCCGATCAGCCGAAGTTCTGTACGCCGTTGATGGCCACGTGGCGACGATCACGTTGAACGCGCCGGAACGGATGAACACCATCTCGGCGGCGATGCTCGACCAGGTCTCCGAACATCTCCTTGCCGCCGACCGGGACCGTGGGGTGCGGTGCATCGTGTTGACCGGTGCTGGGCGGGCGTTCTGCGCCGGCCTCGACCTCAGCGCCCAGATGGCCACCCAGGCCAGCGGCGCCACAGGCTCGCTCGGCGGCCTCGGCAACGTGGCCGCATCGGCCGGTGAGATCGATCTGCGCACCGCCCCGCCGATCGTGCTCCACCACCTCGACACGCCAACCATCTGCGCGCTCAACGGTGGCGCGGCCGGCTACGGGCTCGATCTGGCGCTCGGCTGCGACATTCGCATCGCCGGCGAATCGGTCAAGCTGAACCCGGGTTTCGCCAAGCGCGGCATCCTGCCCGAAAGCGGTGGAACCTGGCTGCTGCCACGGATGGTCGGCTACGCCAAAGCGGCCGAGATCGCGTTCACCGGGCGCACGCTGCGCGCCGCCGAGTCGCTCGAGCTGGGCCTCGTCAACCATGTGGTGCCCGACGCCGACCTCGCCGAGCGGGTAGCGAGCCTTGCCGCCGAGATCGTCGAGAACGCGCCGTTGGCGGTACGGGCGATCAAGCGGATGATGCGTGCCGCCGAGACCGAGACCTTCGACCAGAACGTGCACCACGTGTTCTTGCAACTGCTCCCACTGTTGAACACGAGCGACTTCCGCGAGGGCGTGGCCGCATTCATGGAGAAGCGCCAGCCCGATTTCACCGGACGCTGACGAGCGGGCGTGACGTCGGACGACGCATGTCTGCTAAGCAGACGAGGTATGACCGAGTTCTTCGCCGACGTCTCCAGCCCTGTCGCTCCGGCCGGTTCGGCCCCATCCGATGGGCTGCGCTTTCGGGTCTACGACCCCAACCGACTGGTTGCCGGCACGTCGATGGCCGAGCACCTGCGGATCGCGGTGTGCTACTGGCACAGCTTCAACTGGCCCGGTAGCGACGTGTTCGGGGCGGGCACGTTCGACCGGCCGTGGTTGCAGCCTGGCGTCGACCCGATGAAGGCCGCGTTCGCCAAGCAGGACGCGGCGTTCGAGTTCTTCGCCAAGCTGGGCACCCCATTCTTCTGCTTCCACGATGTCGACATGGCCCCCGAGGGAGCGTCGCTGGCTGACAGCAAGGCCAACCTCGATGTGCTCGTCGACCGGGCTGCGGCGAAGATGGCCGAGACCGGCGTGCGGTTGCTGTGGGGGACGGCGAACCTGTTCTCGCATCCCCGCTACGCCGCGGGCGCGGCCACCAACCCCGATCCCGACGTGTTTGCCCACGCCGCCGCCCAGGTGCGCCACATGCTCGATGCCACCCACCGCCTCGGGGGCGAGAACTACGTGCTGTGGGGCGGGCGTGAAGGGTATGACACGCTGCTCAACACCCGGATGCGCCAGGAGTCCGATCAGCTCGCCCGGTTCCTCACGATGGTCGCCGAGTACAAGCACCGCATCGGCTTCACCGGACAGTTGCTCCTCGAACCAAAGCCGCAGGAGCCCGCCAAGCACCAGTACGACTACGACTGCGCAACGGTTCACGGATTTCTTCAGCGCTACGACCTCGTCGATGAGTACCGGGTCAACATCGAGGTCAACCACGCCACTCTGTCGGGACACTCGTTCCATCACGAGGTGGCCTACGCGATCGACAACGGCATCTTCGGCAGCGTCGACGCCAACCGCGGCGATGCCCAGAACGGCTGGGACACCGACCAGTTCCCCAACTCTGTCGACGAGCTGTCGTTGGCGGTGTACGAGATCCTGCGCGCCGGCGGGTTCGGCGCCGGCGGACTCGGAAGCGGCGGGTTCAACTTCGACACCAAGTTGCGCCGCCAAAGCAGCGACCGCACCGACTTGTTCCATGGCCACATCGGCGGTATCGACACCCTTGCCCGCTCGCTGCTGGTGGCCGAGCGGATGCTCGCCGATGGGGCGCTGGAGCAGGCGCGCGAACAGCGCTACGCAGGCTGGGCGACGCCGCGCGGTCAGCGGATTCTGCGCGGTGACCTCGATCTGGCCACGCTCGCCGACGACAGCGTCGCGCGCCTGCAGGTGCTTGGGCCACAGCAGGATC
>JANOKQ010001015.1:0-1968 GCA_031419375.1 Acidimicrobiaceae bacterium | reverse complement strand
CGCGTTCCGGTGACCAGCGGGTAGCATCACCCGGCACGACGTTCTCGATCAACGTGGTCGGCAACGATGCCTCGCTGGGCACGGCGGGATTCTCGTGGTCGGCAGTTCATTCAACGCACTGCCGACAACCGCAGCCGATGGAACGCTGGTGACGTATCAGTTCGCCTCCGGCACCCTGTCTCGGCATCACGATGCTCGCCGATGGCACGATGTCGGGTACGGCTACGCAACCCGGTGACTACACCGTTGTGGTGTGGGTGGTCCTCGCTGACGGCTCGCGTGTCCAGGCCGAGCTGCGGTTCTCGGTATCGGCCCGGCCGCCCGCCGAGATCACCCCGGTCCCGGCCGGCACGCCCACACCGACCGGCACACCCATCCGGTCGATTCCGGTCACCGGAACCGACACGTCGCCGATGACGCGGGCGGCAACGACGCTGATGCTCGTCGGCCTCGGTCTGATGGCGGCCCGCACGCGCCGGTTCGGGGTACGCCGACGCGGGTGACCGACGTCACCTTGACCGGTTCCACGCACGAGTGGAGAGTGGTCCTAGTCGAATGACTGACGAAAAGGGGCGCCCCGTGGGACGAGTAGTGATGGTGGGTGGTGGCATTGTCGGCACGTGCGCGGCGATGATGCTGGCCAACGACGGACACGACGTGACGGTGCTCGAGCGCGACCCCACGCCGCCACCGCCCCCGGATGTCGCATGGGACGAGTGGGATCGCCGTGGCGTCAACCAGTTCAAGATGCTGCACTTTTTTCTGGCCAAGTTTCGGCATGTGGCCGATGCCGAGCTACCGGGGCTGACCGAGGCGATGTTGGCCGCCGGTGCACTGCGCTCGAACCCGATCGAAGGTGTGCCAGCCGAGATCACCGGGGGCTGGCGAGATGGCGACGAACGGTTCGCATCGGTCACCGCGCGCCGTCCGGTTGGCGAATCGGTGGTCGCCGCGATGGCCGCGTCGACACCGGGGTTGACGATCCGTCGCGGCGTCGGGGTGAGCGGCCTTGTCACCGAGGCGGGTCCCGACGGCACCGTCCACGTCCGCGGGGTCGGCACCGACGACGGCGAGGTGCTCATCGCCGACCTCGTGGTCGACTCGGGCGGGCGTCGCTCGTCGATGTCGCAGTGGTTGCGTGACGCCGGGTCGCCAGGGCCGGCCGAGGTGATCGACGATTCGGGTTTCGTCTACTACGCCCGCCACTTCCGTTCCGCTGATGGTTCGATCCCCCCGGCGTTCGGCGGCTTGCTGCAGCACTACGGCTCGGTGTCGATCCTGACGCTGCCGGCTGACAACGGGACATGGGGTGTCGGGGTGGTGGCCAGCTCCAAGGACCCGGCGATGCGCAACCTGCTCGACATCGAGTGCTGGAGCCGGGTTGTGGGTGGGTTCCCGCTGATCGCCCACTGGATCGATGCCGAACCGATCACCGACGTCAAGGTGATGGCCAAGATCGAGGACCGCCACCGCTCGTACGTGGTCGGCGGAGTTCCCGTGGCCACCGGTGTCGTGGCGCTTGGCGACGCGTGGGCGTGCACCAACCCGTCGCTCGGGCGTGGTATCTCGATCGGGATCACACACGCCGCCGCGCTTCGGGAACTGCTGCGCGAGGTGTCCCTCGACGACGCCCGGACGCTCGCGGTGCGCTGGCACGAGCTCACCGCCGAGACCGTCGAGCCGATGTTTGCTGACACGCTCGCGTTCGACCGCCACCGTTTGACCGAGATCCACACGGTCATCGCCGGAGGGCAGTACCAGACCGACGATCCCGGTTGGAACCTCGGCCAAGCGCTGGGATCAGCCGCAATCAAGGCCCCCGACCTGTTCCGGGCCAACCTGGAGGTGGCGTTGTTGTTGGCGCGCGGCCGCGACGTGCTGTCACGTCCCGGGGTCGCCCAGCGAGTCGTCGCACACGCCGACCCCACCCCACAGCCCGGTCCCCACCGCACCGAGCACCGGGCCCTC
>JANOKQ010001014.1:0-1868 GCA_031419375.1 Acidimicrobiaceae bacterium | reverse complement strand
TGATGCAGACACTTCGACTGCGCAGCCCCGGCCGCGGGGTGATCGTCGGCTTCGCAATCTTTGGCATTGCTGTTGCGCTCGACCGATTGAGTCGATCGCTCGTCGACCGGGGTGCCTCGCTGCCGGTGCCGGGTCGGCGGTACTGGGGTGGTGCGGCGGCCGTGCTCGTGGTCGCCTACGTGATCGGGCGCTTCGGCGACATCGCAGCCGTGCCCTGGACCTTCGATAACGACATCGTTCAGCCGATCGACGACTTCACTCAGTGGGTCCGTGACAACCTCGGCGACGCCCTGCAGTCGGTGAACGACTTCATCGTCGTCGACATCGTGGTGCGACTGCGCACCCTGTTCGGCGAGACGCTGGCATGGCCAGTGCTGATCGGCATCACCGCCGCGCTGGCGTGGGCGGCCAAGGGCTGGCGGTTGGCGCTGTTCTGTGTCGGCGGCCTTGTCGGGATCGGGCTCGTCGGGTTGTGGGAACCATCGATCGAAACCCTCGCTCAACTGCTTGTTTCCGTCGCCATCGCCATCGCCATCGCCGTCCCGGCGGGGATCTTCGTCGGTCGGCGACCGCGGGCCGAGGCAATGGTCGCACCACTGCTCGATGCGCTGCAGACCTTTCCCAGCCTGATCTACGCGATCCCGTTCGTCATGGTGTTCGCCGTCGGTTACGTCCCTGGCATCTTGGCCACGGTCATGTATGCAGTTCCACCGGGAATCCGCCTGACTGCGTTGGCGATCAAACAGGTGAATCCCGAAACGCTCGAGGCGGCAACCACGTTCGGGGCCAGCAACCGGCAACGACTCTGGGGAGTGCAGTTCCCGCTCGCCCTGCGCGGCATTGCCTTAGGTGTGAACCAGATCGTGATGATGGCG
Source organism: Acidimicrobiaceae bacterium (assembly GCA_031419375.1). GTDB lineage: Bacteria > Actinomycetota > Acidimicrobiia > Acidimicrobiales > Ilumatobacteraceae > VFMC01. Next base: position 993 of record JANOKQ010001014.1, on the reverse strand, counting down.
GTGTCGATGGTGATCATCACCGGCCTGGTCGGTGGTGGCGGTCTCGGCTACCTCGCGGTCGATTCGTTCACCCGTCAAGACATGGGGCTCGGTATCGAGGTCGGGTTGGCAATGCTGGTGATGGCGATCATCCTCGACCGCCTCACCGAGGGCCTGGCCAACAAGTTCGACCCCACTTCGGCACGCTGACGCGGCCGTCACTGAATCGCAGTCACCGGATCGCCGTCACCGTTGGTGCTTGTCGTCCCGCAATCGTTGTTCCAGGCTCAGTCGGCCGGGTTGGCGATCCTCATCACCATGGTCTGGCTGGCGGTACCGAGCAGTTGGCCGTCCTCGCTCCACAGGTAGGCGTGGCCGTGGCCGAAGCCGTTGGCAACCTGCTCGAGGCGACAATCGAGCAGCACCCACTCGGTCTCGGCCCGGCACCCGAAGCGGACCGTGTTGTCGATGCTCGAACCGTGGTACTCGGCGCCGTACGGCTCGCAAAACGACATCGGCAACAGGTCGCCGATGAATGCGATCTCGCCGACACCGACGACGTGGCGGGCGGGAGTCACCCGACACCAGCGGGCGCTGTTGCTGCTCCCGGGCGATCCGCGGAGCTCGCGAGTCTGACGGCCGAGCGCCAGCCGGATGTCCGTGAGATCGCCGAGATCGCCGCGCCCACCGACGAAGTAGTCGAACGGCGGGCATTCGAGCGGCGGAGGAACCACAGGCGGGGTGACCCAGGTTCGGTCGGGGCCGAACGGCCGAACCCCGAGCGCGATGTGAGCGGTGAGGATCTCCACCCCGTGACGGGTCACCACACACCGCGCCTGGGTGGTCATGTGACCGGCAACCTCCACCGCCACCTCCAACTCGACCGGTTCGGTACCCTCGGCGAACGACAAGTACTGCGCCGTGGCCCACACCGTCGGTCGGCCGACCACGGCTTCGGTGGCGAGCAGCGCAGCTGCTAGCCCAGCCCCACCCTGCAAGGTGTTGCGCGGCGTG
>JANOKQ010001013.1:0-5704 GCA_031419375.1 Acidimicrobiaceae bacterium | reverse complement strand
CCTCAGACGCCGGCGCAGCTCGTCTGGATGTCGGTGATTGCGGTCGCCGCCGCTGGGTCGCCCGCTGCTGACAACTGATGAACACCGTAGGAACGAATCGCATTGATCGTGCATGACCGAACGTCGGTGGCGCGAGCGTCGACGTCGACAACGGCATCCAGTTCGTCGGCGGCGAATCCCCACGGTGTCACGGGAACGTCGGTCATCGTGTCGGCTGCCAGCCCGGGGTCGCAGCTCTTCACCTCGACTTGGTCGACACCAACCGGCGTCACCGTGGTGAGCGACTCGACCGGGGCGAGGGCAGCCCACTGCTCGAACGCGGTCTGTAGCTTTTGTCGTCCCGCCTCGTCGAGCGCCGAGATCGTCGACGTCATGCACGTTCCGGTCGAGCTGGAATCGAACACGGTTTCGTCGCCGTTCCACACCGCTGCCGCATTCCACGCCTCGGCGTCATCGAGTCGCCCAGCAAGGACGTAGTACCACAAGCTCAGCCCGAGCATCTCGTCACTGGCACCCGTAGCGACCGGCGAATCGCCGATGCCGCGGATTGCTTCGAGAACGGCCGCGTCACTGGCCACACCGTCGGTGATCAGCTCCGTGCGCGAGGCCATCTCGGCGTACTCATCGGACTCAAAGACTCGGCTGGCCGGCTCACCGGCACCGACGATGATGTCGACCGGAAAGCTCCGGGTCAGGCCGCTCGCCTGGTCATCGGCGAGATCTTGCATCTCGGCGTTCATGCCCGCGAGTTGACTCTCGGACGGGTCGACCACTGCCAACGCGACCGCGCGAGCATCACCGTCGACAAGCGCCCGCAGACCGAGCCGCTCGCTCGGGCCGAGGGTGTCGAGCTTGTCCCCCCAGTTCGTGTGCTGATCGAGCAGGGCATGAGCGAGGGCATCGTTGAGATAGAACTCATGCACGTCCACATCGATGCCGGCCAGTTCGTAGATCGTGCCATCGGTGTGGTCGTAGAACACGGGCCGGAACGCCGCCGCGTACGCCCCGACGGCATCGAGATCTGCATCACCTTCGAGCAAGCCGAGCGAACGCCACTGCCCGCCGAGATCGGCAGTGGCCGTGCCTGACCCAGTGCCAGTGCCAGATCCGGTGCCGAAGACGCTAGCGACGAGCTTGGGCGCATACTCGCCAACCGGGAGCGCAGTGACGACCACCGACCGCTTCCACACCAGTTCGCGCTCGTTGGCAACCGCCTCGGCAACTGGTTTGACCTCGGCATCCCATCGCTTGTCGAGCACGTATTTCTTGCCGTAGAACGCTCCCGCGCCGAGCAAACCCAACACAATGACGAGCTTGAACAGGAATCGGATCGGGTGCCGCTTCTTGCGCTTCGGGGCGGTTGCGGGGGCGAGGCCCGACTGTCCGAGCAGTGCGTGGAAGTCGACCGGCTTGGTCGGGCGGGCCGCATCGGGCCGACGTTCGATCTTGGCGAGCTGCAGCGATGGCAGCGGTGAAGCCATCACCGTCGCATGTGGCGAGGAGGTCGCCGTCACGGCGGCGCCAGCGCTGATCGAGGGCGGCGCAGCAGCCGGTTCGGGCGTCGGCGCAACGGTCGTAGCGACTGGGACTGACTCGGTCCCACCGATCACGGGTGCGGCGTTGACCGCCAACTCCGGGTTCTCGAGACTCGGGATGGTCTGCTCGACGATGAGGGGCAGCGACGGAAGTGGGTCGATGATGTCAACGTCATCAGAATCCATGACGTCAGCAAGCGAAGCGGGCCGCGTCGGCGCGGCCGGAGCCGGAGCCGGAGCCGCGGGAGCCTGCGCTGCCGGAGCTGGAGCTGGAGCAGCCGGAGCCGGCGTTGCGATGGAGGCCGGAGGGGGAGCTGGCGGAGCCGGGGCCATCTGAGCCGGGGCCACCGCAACGGGGACGGGCGGTGCGGGTGCCGCCACCAGGGCCGGGGCCGCCAGTGCGGCCGCCGACGACGATGCGGCGACCAGCGCAGCGGCAACAGCCGCCATCTCCTCGTTTTGACGACGGGCCTCGCGCTCGAGCTCCTCGGGGGTCGCTGCCTGATTAGCCAGTTCGACGATGAGTGACTGCAGGTCGCTGTCGGTCTGGTACTCGCGATGATCCTCGTCAGTGGTCAGGCCGGTGAGCGATTCCCAGTCGATCGGCTGCACGGGGCCAAGCTCTGCCGCGGCTCGCACGGCAACCGCCGTCGCCGTCGGTGGGCCCGCGGCGGTCTGGCGATCGCTCGCCCGTCGCTTGAAGTCGAACTTGACCGGCGTGTCGGGGTGATCTTGCGTAGCAAGACCGTGACCCGTCGGGTGGTTGTCGTTATCGGTGCTGTCCAACACGCCCGAGATATCGGCAGAATTTCCGGTGTGCTTGAGCGACTTGACGAAGTCCGATCAGTCCTCGGTCGGGGCCGCGGCGGCGCGGCGTTGCAATTCGCTCACCACGCTGGCGTCGGCGAGAGTGCTGGTATCGCCGAGCAGTCGGCCTTCGGCCACGTCACGCAGCAGCCGGCGCATGATTTTGCCGCTACGGGTCTTGGGCAGATCGGGCGTGAAGAAGATCGCCTTTGGTTTGGCGATGCTGCCGATCTCACGACCGACGAAGGCGCGTAACACCTCGGCATCAACCTCGGCTCCGCCTCGCAGCGTGACATAGGCGATGATCGCCTGGCCCGTGGTGGGGTCGTTCGCGCCGACGACCGCTGCTTCGGCCACCGCCGGGTGAGCAACGAGGGCCGATTCGACCTCGGTGGTGGAGATGCGGTGCCCGCTGACGTTCATCACGTCGTCGACCCGACCGAGCAGCCACAGGTATCCATCGTCGTCGAGCTTGGCCCCGTCGCCCGCGAAGTAACTGCCTTCGAAACGACTCCAGTACGTCTCCTTGTACCGCTCCGGGTCGCCCCAGATTCCGCGCAGCATTCCGGGCCACGGCCTGGTGAGGGTGAGGTATCCCCCGCCGCGCTCCACCCGGTTGCCGCTCTCGTCGACGAGCTCGGCGCTGATACCGGGAAGCGGGAACGTGGCCGACCCGGGCTTGGTGACCGTCGCTCCGGGCAGCGGGCTGATCAGGATGCCACCCGTTTCGGTCTGCCACCAGGTATCGACGATCGGGCACCGCTGCGACCCGATGTGCTCGTGATACCACATCCATGCCTCGGGATTGATCGGCTCGCCCACCGATCCGAGCAGGCGCAGCGACGAGAGGTCGTGCTTGGCCGGTTCCTCCACACCCCACTTCATGAACGTGCGGATCGCGGTCGGGGCGGTGTAGAACAACGTCACCCCGTACTTCTCGATGATTTCCCACAACCGGTCGTTCGCCGGATAGTTCGGCACACCCTCATACATCACCTGCGTGGCGCCGTTGGCCAGCGGGCCGTACACGATGTAGCTGTGCCCGGTGACCCAGCCGACATCGGCGGAACACCAGTACACATCGGTATCGGGGTGCAGGTCGAACACGTACTTGTGGGTGAACGCCACCTGGGTGAGGTAGCCACCCGAGGTGTGCATGATCCCCTTCGGCTTACCGGTGGTGCCCGAGGTGTACAGCAAGAACAGCAGCTGTTCGGCATCCATTGGTTCGGCCGGGCAGACCGGATCGGCAGACTCGATCATGTCGTGGTACCAGTGGTCACGACCGTCGACCATGGTGACGTCGTTGCCTCCACGGCGCACCACCACCACGTCTGTGATGCTCGGTGTATCAGCGAGCGCCTCGTCGGCGACGGCTTTGAGGGCGAACACTTCGCCGCGCCGGTAGCCACCATCGGCGGTGATCAGCACCTTGGCCTCGGCATCGTTGATCCGGTCACGCAAGGAATGAGCGCTGAACCCGCCGAACACCACGCTATGCGCTGCGCCAATCCGTGCGCAGGCCAACATCGCCACGGCCGCTTCGGGGATCATCGGCAGGTAGATGTTGACTCGATCGCCTCTGCCGACTCCGAGGTCTTTCAAGACGTTGGCGAAGCGTTGCGTTTCGGCCAGCAACTCGGCATAGGTGACGACCCGGCTGTCGCCGGGCTCGCCCTCCCAGTAGAACGCAACCTTGTCGCCCCGGCCGGCGAGCACATGGCGGTCGAGACAGTTGTAGCTGACGTTGAGCTGTCCACCGATGAACCACTTGGCATACGGCAGGTCCCATTCGCAGATCGTGTCCCATTCGGTCGACCAGTCGATCAGGTCTGCCGCCTGCCGAGCCCAGAACCCCTCGTCATCCACGGCAGCCTCGTCGTACATGAACGTTCCGGCAACGAGCGCGTGGTCCTGGAAATCCTGCGACGGCGGGAAGCGGCGGCTCTCCCACTGCAACGCATCAATCGCGGCGGCGGGAGCCGCTCTCGCGGGTGCGGCATCGGTCGGATCTGCATTGTCTGGCATGGTGGGCCCCCTGGTTCGGACACGCTGACGGTAGCAAAAGGGTCATCGGTCGACATCGTGCGGCGGGCGGCGCAACCCGATGTTGGTCCTCCACACTGACCCGATGCGATCGAGACCGGTTCACGAACACGACGCCCACTCGGGCCCTCGGAGTGGAGCCTGTCGTTGTCCATTGCCGTCATCTGGGGCAGCTCGTTCCTGTGGATCGCGATTGCTATCGACCACGTCGCCACGCCCGTCGTGCCCTTGGCGCGCTGCCTGTTCGCAGCCCTTGCGCTCGCCTGCGTGCCGGGCGCCCGGCGGATGATCGACCGTGCCGACGCGACCATGTTCGCGGTCACCGCACTGGTGTGGATGTCGATCCCGTTCCTGCTGTTTCCGATCGCCGAGCAGACGGTGAGCACCTCGGTGACCGGCATGCTCAATGGCGGTCTCCCGGTGGTGAACACCGTTGTCACCGCATTGTTCACGAGTACGGTCCCGAGCTTGGTGCGCATCGGCGCAGTCTCGATCGGCGCGGTGGGGATCGCGATGATCTCGTTGGCCTCGGTCAGCGGCGATGCCGGTGCCGATGGACGCGGCGTGGCGCTGCTCCTCGTGGCACTGCTGAGCTACGCCGTGGCCTCCAACATCTCGCGGCCGCTGCAGGCCAAGTACGCCACGATGCCAATGATGTTGTGGGTTGCTGTGTTCGGTACCGCGTGGTCGATGCCGCTCGGCCTCGCCGGCGCCTACCCGACAGCGACCTCACGTGGGCTGCCCTCGGTGTGCTGGTGGCGCTCGGCGCCGTGGGTACGGGCGTGGCGCTCGCCATCTACGGGGTGTTGCTGCAACGAGCCGGTCCGGTGCGGGGGATGATCGGCACCTTCTTCACACCAGTCGTCGGCCCAAGCCGCCCCGAACCACTCAGATCTCGACCTGTGACCCAACCTCGAACACGCGGTCTGTCGGCAGGTTGAAGAATCGGCTGGCGCTATCGGCGCCGCGGTTCAACAGCACGAACAGATGCTCGAACGCCGGATTCATCCCTGGCGCCTTGCCGGCGATGATCGATTCGTGACCGATGAAGTAGGTGACCTCGTCGGGGTCGAAGGTGATGCCGCGCACATTGAGCCCGGCGAGCGCGGCCGGCACATCGGGATCTTCCATGAACCCGAACGTCAGCAGCACTTGGTACACACCCGGCTCGACCTTGGTCACCGTGGACCGATCCTCGGGTTCGACGCGGGGTGCGTCGTCGGTTTCCACAGCAACGATCAGCGTCGTGCGGTGCAACACCTTGTTGTGGCGCAGGTTGTTGACCAGCGCCGGCGGGGCCTTGCCAAGATCCTTGA
>JANOKQ010001012.1:0-2637 GCA_031419375.1 Acidimicrobiaceae bacterium | reverse complement strand
CGGCGCTTGCGCCGACACCACGGTGCTCGGTCGCGCCTTCTACCTGATGGGCTTCGTCGACGGCTGGTCGCCGATGGACCACGGCAACCCCTGGCCACCCCCCCCTTCGACACCGATGTCGCCGCCCGTCGCGATCTCGCCTTTCAACTGGTCGAGGGCGCGGCGTTGATGTCCAAGGTCGACTGGCGAGCTCGCGGGCTCGGCGATCTGGGGCGACCCGACGGGTATCACGAGCGTCAGGTCGAGCGTTGGACCCGCTTCCTAGACAGGATCAAGGGTCGGGAGCTGCCCGGCTTCGACGAGACGGCCTCATGGCTGCGGGCCCACCGACCCATCGACTACGTCCCGGGTCTCATGCACGGCGACTACCAGTTCGCCAACGTTATGTACCGCCACGGCGCCCCCGCCGAACTGGCTGCGATCATCGACTGGGAGATGACCACGATCGGCGATCCGCTTCTCGATCTCGGCTGGATCCTCGTCTCGTGGCCTCCCGATGGCGACGACATGCAGCACTACGTCGACCTCACCGGAATGCCGACGATCGAGGAGATGTGCGCGCACTACGAAGCCCACTCCGGCCGCTCCACCGCCGACATCATCTATTACATCGTGCTCGCCAGGTTCAAGCTGGGCATCGTGTTGGAGCAGGGTTACAGCAGGTTCCTTGCCGGCGCCGGAGTGAACCCGAAGGTGGAGGCGTTCGGTCCGCTGGTCGTGGAACTGATCCGCAAATCGGCGTCACTGGCCGCGCAGCACCCGTAGGACCGGAGGACGAATGGAACTGTGGCAACTGACCGCCCGCGAGGAGATCCGTGATCTCGTCACGCGCTACAACAGCAACGGCGACTCGGGCCGATTCGCCCACGTGATGGAGCTGTTCGCCGGGGACGCTGTGATGGAGCTGCGCGACCGGGTGTGCACCGGCCACGCCGAGATCATCACGATCTTCACCGGCGCCCAGCAGCAGATCCGCTCTGGCGAGTCCCCTGCCTACGTGCGCCACTACACCGCCACGCACCAGATCGACCTGATCGACCACGACACCGCGACCGGCCGCCTGTACTACGCGGTCGTCTCGCCGATCGGCCTCGATCACTGGGGTCGCTACATCGACGACTACCGCTGCGTCGATGACCAGTGGCGATTTGCCCGTCGCCGGGTAACTGTCGATGGACAGGCGGCCGACTCGGTCATGGGACTCGACTGACGCGGCTGACGCCACCGGCGCGACTGGCGTTCAGACCCGCTCGCCGAAGGTCATGTCCTCGACTCGTTTGATCTTGGGGATCTCGTTCTCGCGCCCCCACCATGACGGGCGGGCCACGTGGCCGGCCGGCGGGCGGGCCCATTCGATGTCGCCCCAGTGGCGGCGCGACATCGCCTCGGGAAAATCAGGGTCGATTGCCTGGCACGCCTTCCAGTACCCCTTCGCGTAGACGACCATCTCCGGTTGCATCCACCAATCCTCCTCCGAGGACCATTTGCCGTCGCCGGCGTAGTTGATGATCTGCAGCGAGGGAAACTCGAACGGCGGCTGCGTCGGGTCGGGATGATCGGCGGTGTTGATCCCCTTCCACACCACCCGGTTGCCTTCGATGTTGTACCAAACGAGTGAGGTGTAGCAGTGGCGGCCGAACATCATCGTCGATTCGAGGAACAGCTCGATCTCTTTCGGCCCGTGGAACCGGCCGTAGTAGTGGTCGAAGTAGACGGCATCGTCGGTGAACAGCTGCGACCAGGCGATCCAGTCCTCCATCACGGGGCCGGTGAGGAAGTAGTGCTTGAACGCATCCTCGACCTCGTCCCTGGTGAAGGTCGGGCTCGACGTGTTCGTTGTGCTCATTCATCGAACGTACCTGACGCTTGTGTCAGACTGCGAACCTCACTGACCGACCCCGGGAGAATGACGTGTCGAAACCACTTGCAGGAGTCCGAGTTCTCGAGGTTGCCGCATGGACGTTCGTACCAGCGGCCGGCGCCATCTTGGCCGACCTCGGAGCAGAGGTGATCAAGGTGGAGCCGCCGACGGGCGACCCGCAACGGGCGTTGAAGAACATGCTCAACCTGGACAAGAACGGCCCGAATCCGTTCAACGAGATTCCCAACCGCGGCAAGCGGAGCATCACCGTCGACCTTGCCAAGCCCGCCGGACGCGACGTGCTGTTGAAGATCGCCGCCAGCTGCGATGTGTTTCTCACCAGCTACCTGCCGGCGGTGCGCACCAAGCTCGGCCTCGACGTCGACGACGTGCGCGCCGTCAACCCGAACATCATCTACGCCCGCGGTTCTGGCTGGGGCAGCCACGGCCCGATGCGCGACACCGGCGGGTACGACCTGGCCGCCGGCTGGGCAACGTCAGGATTCGCCAAGCGGATGCTCGACAGCATCGGCGACGACGCTCCCCCGTCCCAGCCGCCGGCGTTTTTCGATCTGCAGGGAGGCAACACCTTGGCCGGGGCGATCTCGACCGCGTTGTTCAAGCGCGAGCGAACGGGCGAGCCGTCGGTCGTCGATGTGTCGCTGATGAGCGTCGGGATGTGGGCGATGTCGCCCGATCTGGTGGGGGCTCCCTACCAGGACACACCGATGCTGCCCAACCGCACCTCACCGGGCAACCCGCTGACCAACTGGTAC
>JANOKQ010001011.1:0-5172 GCA_031419375.1 Acidimicrobiaceae bacterium | reverse complement strand
GATGTAGGTGTGCCCGAGCCGCACGACCACCACGATCACATCGGCACGGGGCACGATCTCGAGCACCTCGGCAGTGGCCCCCACCGGAGAACTGTCGACCACGACAGCGGCGAACTCACGCGACAACTGCCCCAGCATCCGGGCGGTCACGCGGGCGAGGTCGCCGGGGGAGCCAATCGCACCGGTGAGATCGAACACCGACAGGTGCTCGATCGGCGACCGCTGCGTCACCATCGAAACCGGCAGTTCCGGCAGATCGACAGCAAAGAAACCAATCGGGTCGGGTTTGCGACCGAGTATCCGCTCGGACAACGCCGGGCGTCGGAAATCGGTGTTGACTGCCACGGTGGTGAGGCCCGTTTCTACGAACGCGGCAGCAAGGTTGGCGGCGACGCTGGTCTTTCCGTCGCCCGCGCCGGCCGACAGCACGAGCGCGATCGGGGCACGGCCACCGCGGTCGGGTAGTCCCGTCTCGACGAAGCCGACCACGCTGCGCAGCGTGCGGTACGAGTCACTCAACATGTCGTGGCGGCCGGGCAGCACCACCACTCCGTGATTTGCGCTCTTGCCATCGGATGGGATCGCCACCTGGCTGCGCAACCCGAAGATCGCCTCCGCCTGAACCCTGGTACGGATCCGCCGATCGGTGCGTGACCACAAGATGGCCACGCCGAGGCCGGCCATCGCCCCGACGCCGGCGGCGAGTAACGCACGACCCGTGCGCGACTTCGGCGCAGACAAGCCCTGCTCGGTGATCGCGATCGGCTGGGCCCGCTCCAAGGTGGTGAGCTGGATCTGCCCCTCCTCCACCTGCAGGCTCCGGTACCCCTCGAACTCGGCCTCGTACTGGCGGCTGAGGGCGGCCAGCTGAGCGCCCAACACCTGATCGGTGGGCGCTGCCGCCGCCAACGGCTCGAGGGCGGTGATCTCAGTCTCGAGCGCCTCCAGGCGCACCAGTGCTGCCGCAACACGGTCGGCTTGCAGTTCGTCCTGGCGTTCGGCGAGGTACGTGACGAGTTGGTCGGCGAACGCATCGGCGATCGTGACGGCGTCGTCGGCGTTGGTTTGTGTTGTGGTGACCTTCAGCGCGGCGTTGCTGGTGTCGACCTCGACGGACACCTGCGCGGCGAGGGCGGCGGGCACCCCGGGGTAGTTCAACACCTCAGCCACGCGGCGCGGCACCTCGCCCGTGACTGCGAACAGTTGCAACTGGTTGAATGCAACGGGATCGCTGAACACGCTCTCGTCCACCGACGTGGTCGACAACAGCAACGTGTGGCTGGCCGTCCACGTGGTGGTCGCGTCGACGCTGCGCTCCGACGACGGGATCGCGCCGACGAGGCCGCCGAGTGCGGCCAACAGCACGATCACCCACCACCGGCGGCGGGCTGCGGAGAGTATCGAAGCGGGTTCCAAGACTGAGTCGACCTTTGGGAGAGTGCGGAAACTCTACGCCGGTGCTCGCGACGACGCTCTCGCGGCTCCGAATGGCCGGGCTACTTCCAGAACCACGACGCGAACGGGAGCGCCGCCCCCATGCGGGCACGACTCCGTACCGTTGCGGGAAACCAAGCGAGCTCCCGGCCGGCACCGAGCGGCAGCCGAGCGCCGCGATAGCGGACACCGCGCAGCCCGGCTTCGAGGACGCGGGCACCGATCGGCTGACTCACCGAATGGCCGATGACGGAGCCGTTGCGGTCGAACGGGTCGGTCGACGGCATCCCCAGCGCGGCGACTCCCGCCTGCGAGTGCCCGTCGGCAACCCGCTGGTCCCTCGGCAGGAGCGCTTCGACAAGGATCGGCGCTCCGCTTTCTCGAAGGTCCTCCGGCTGGTATGGCCACGCAGCGGCGAACAGTTGCATGTTGGCCCGCGCCGTCGTTTGATCTTCGTTGAGGTACAAGGTCGCGAAGCTCTGCGGTGGGTTCCAGCGGCCACCAGAACGCTGAGCGAACGTGGGATCGAGCGGATTGTTCCAGTCGGCTCTCGCGATGCGCCACCACCGGTGGCCGTTGGGGAGGAGCTCGGTTTGATACCTCAATCGGTAGCTGCCTCAAACGCGAACATCTCGCGGCACATGACCACCACGGCGCTCGTTCCACCGCTGTGCGCGAGCTCGACAAGCGACAGGCCGCCGAGGCCAGGGGCGGCGCGTCTGACCACAGCTGGGATGCGGTCGCGCTTGATGTGTCGAACCAGCAGATCGGTTGCCGCCGCAAGCTCGGCGACCGCGGGGGCGCGGTCAGCCGGGGGGCCGGCAGCAACCCACTTCGCTACCGCTTGCCGGCTCACCGAAAAGATCGTGGCGACGTCCGACAAGGACAGATCCCAGACCTCGATCACGTGACGAAGCGACGATACTTTCCGGACCCGGTCGAGCTCCTCCGCGATGAGGTCCAGATCCAACTCGCTGTGCGCAGCGAACAGCTGGGCGACGACGGCCCGTTCGGGCGTCTCCCGATCTTCCTTGCGTTCCTGCAGCATCTGACTCGCCATGACTGACCTCCGCACAGATCGTAACCGCAACCGTTTGACAACGCAACCATTTGTCAACCTACCTCGGCGGTCAAGCCCCCACCGTGCTACCGGCGATAGCGGTGACGATTGCGCAGATCTCGGCGACCTGGTCGTCGGTGAGCGCGCTGCCGCTCGGCAGGCACAACCCGGCTGCGAAGATCGCGTCGCTCGTGCCGTCGGTGCGGCTACGGCATGCAACGAACGCCGGTTGACGGTGCATTGGCTTCCACAACGGGCGGCTCTCGATGGCCTCCGCAGCGAGCGAGTCGCGCACGATCGTGGGCATCGACGAATCGGCGAACTGGACGCAGGTGAGCCAGCCGTTCCATTCGCTCCACTCCGGCACAGGCATGAACGTGCACACGCCAGCCAACAGCTCGCGGTAGAGATCGTTGATCTCCCGCCGACGCTTCACGAACGCCGGCAACCGAGCGAGCTGGCCGCGGCCCAGCGCGGCGAGCAGGTTGGACAGGCGGTAGTTGTAGCCGACCTCGGAATGCTCGTAGTGCGCAGCCGGCTGGCGTGCCTGCGTGGACAGGTAGCGAACGCGATCGGCGACCTCGCTCGACGGGGTGATCAGCATTCCCCCGCCGCTCGTGGTGATGATCTTGTTGCCGTTGAACGAGAACACCCCGATGTCGGCCAGCGTGCCGGCCGGCCGCCCTCGGTAGGTGGCACCGAGCGCCTCGGCCGAATCTTCCACGACGGGGATGCCGAGGTCGCGGCACTCGGCCATGATCGGATCGAAGTCGGCGCATTGCCCGTACAGGTCGACCACCATCACCGCTGCCGGCAACCGGTTGGCGCGACGCGCCGCCGCCAACTCGTCGGCCAACAGCTCGGGACTCATGTTCCAACTGGTCGCGTCGCTGTCGATGAACACCGGGTCGGCACCGCAGTAGCGCACGGCGTTGGCGCTCGCCGCGAACGTGAAGCTCGACACCAGCACCTCATCGTCCGGCTGCACGCCCACCGCGAGCAGCGCCAGATGCAGCGCCGCCGTGCCGCTCGTCAACGCCACGGCCCCCGGCCAGCCGGTGAGCGCGGCAACGTCGGCTTCGAACGCATCGAGATCGGGCCCCACCGGGGCGATCCACCCGCCGGTGATTGCGTCGTTGATCAGCGCCCGCTCAGCCTCGCCGACGTCGGGCGGCGACAGGTAGATCCTCACGTGATGGTCATGCCACCACGCGCCGCCGGATGCGGTCGGTGGCCAGGCGTGAGATCAGATCGCCGGACACATCGGCCATCCAACCGTCGGCCTCGACCACCACGTCGAACGACAGCGGTGGCACCGGAACATGACTGATCAACGGGTGAACCGGGCGACGGTCGGATTCGGAGAGGCCGAACAGGTCCTCGTGGAGCTTCTCGCCAGGACGCAGCCCGGTGAACACGATCTCCAACTCGGGCGAGTGCTGGCGGGCAAAACGTTTGGCCACATCGACGATCTTCACCGGCTCGCCCATGTCGAGCACCAACACCTCACCGGAATGGCCGATCGCCCCGGCATAGATGGTGAGCCGCACGGCTTCCTGCACGGTCATGAAGAATCGCGTCACATCCGCGTGGGTGACCGTGATCGGCCCGCCGCCTTCGGCCTGGGCGCGGAACGTGGTGAGCACCGAACCACGCGATCCGAGCACGTTGCCGAAGCGCACCGAGGTGTACTGGCCGTGGACGTCGTTCGCTGCGTCGGCGGTGAGCCGTTCGGTGATCCGCTTCGAGCTACCCAGCACACTGGTCGGGTCGGCGGCCTTGTCGGTGCTGATGTTGACGAAGTGTTCCACGCCGACCGAACGCGCCGCATCGATGACGTTCTGGGTGCCGAACACGTTGGTCTTCCATGCCTCGTGCGGGGCCTGCTCGAGCAAGGTGAGATGCTTGAGCGCGGCGGCGTGGAACACCACCTGCGGGCGGAGCTCGGCGAACACCTGGCGCAGGCGACGGGCGTCGCGGATGTCGGCCAGGACGAGGTTCGGCGTGTCGAGCAGGGCCCTGCCCTCGATGCTGAGTTGCGTGCCGTGCAGCCCGCTCTCGTCACGGTCGAGCATGATCAGTTGCGACGGCTCGAACCGGGCCAGCTGACGGCACAGTTCGCTGCCGATGCTGCCGCCCGCCCCGGTCACCAGGACACGGCGATCGGTGATGTAGTGCGCTACGGCCGCGGTGTCAATGTCGGCCGAGATGCGACCGAGCAGATCCGCGTCCGACACCGGCCGGATATCGCTCAGAGCCGGGGCCGTGAACAGGTCGCGTACCGCAGGCAGCACCAAGAGCCGCACGCCGACGCTCCGAGCAAGGTCGTCGACCAGGCGGACCAGCTCGGGCTCAGCGGTGGGGATAGCCAGCAATACAGCCGTGGCGCGATGCTTGTGCACGACCGACACCAGATCCTCGACCACGCCCTCGACTCGCGCCCCATGCATGCGCAGGTTGCCTTTGAGTGGATCGTCGTCGAGGAGTGCCACCGGCCGGTACGGGCTGTCGCGCGACGCCAGGAGTGTGCGCACGATCTCGTAGGCAGCCGAGCCCGCCCCGACCACGACGATCGACTCCGCGTGTCCGGGCACGATCTTGCGTCCTAGTTGCAACCGCCGAATCGATCGGACGACGATCGTGCCCGTCACCGTGAGCCCGCCGGCCAGGATCGGTAC
>JANOKQ010001010.1:0-3869 GCA_031419375.1 Acidimicrobiaceae bacterium | reverse complement strand
GCCAAGGTGAGGGTGATCGCTTCGTCGTCCTGAGCGACTTCGACCGGGCGGTCGCAACCCGTGTGAATCCGCCGTGCATCGAAGAGCATCGCGATGTCACGGCCGAGCATCCCGCGGCAGCGCAACGCGTCGGCGTCGATGTTGAGGCGGCCATCGTCGACGACGCCGATGGTGGTGGTGTCACGGCTCAGGGCATCGGTGGCGCGCCTGGCCGCATCGACGTCACCGACATCAAGCGCAATCCGGACGAGGTCGGGGCCGAGGATCACCAGCGCCGCCGATGCCTTCAGCCCCTCGGCGACATCCCAACCCAGCTGCAGGGTCGCCAGTGCTCCTGCCGAATCATCGGTGGCCTCGAGTAGAAGCGCTCGGCCGCGCAGCAGCCAGTCGATGCCGTACTGGATGCCACCGGCCGCGAGTCGTTCGTCCCCCTCGTCGAGCATCGCCTCGGCGACATCCAGATCGCCGTGGAACAGCGAGGCGGTGGCGTCGAGCGCGCACGCCCACGAAGCCACCAGGCCGATGTTGTGCTCACGCGCGTAGCGCAGGCCCGCCCCGATCTCGGCATGGACGCCGTCCCATCGTCCAGCGTTCCACGGCGTCAGGGCGAGCGCGTAGTGGTAGAACGGCGTCGCCCACGACGTGCCCAGCTGCTCGGCAAGCTGTTGGCCGTGAAGCAACGTCGCCTGGGCCTCGGCCGTACGACCGGTGCTTTCGAGAGCCAGGCCACGAAACAGGTGTGGGATCAGTCGATGGGCCTCGGCATTGGGAGAGCGATCGGCCGCAAGAACAGCCCGGTCGGCGAGGTCGACGGCATGGCGGTGAAACCCGCGCGAGTTCTCCTCCCACGCGGCGACGCAGTAGGCGAGCGTCTCGGCCCATGGGTCGTCTTCGATCTCGCACAACTCGATTGCGCGACGGGCGTCGGCAACGGCCCCGTCGAGGTCGAGGGCGAACAGTTTGAACGTCGCCACGTTCGCGGCCGCCCAAGCGGGCAGTGCGCCCAGATCGATCAGGCGCTCGGCGTGCACCACGGCTTCGGTCGGCCTCCCGAGCACCACGAGCGCTCGCGCCATGGTCCCGTGAAGCCCGGCAGCAAGCACGGGCGGCAGCGGTCGAGCCAGCGCGACCCTGGCCAACTCGACGGCGCGTTCGATTGCGCCGCCCCAGAACGCTGCGTCGACCAGTTCGGCGATCACCGCGTCGCGGTCTGGATCGCCGACGGGGGTGAGCGTGAGCGCCCGCTCGAGCAGTTCGGCTGCTGCGGTGGGGCCGCGGCTCACGATCTCGGCCGCTGCGGTGCGGAGCCACTCCACTGCGGTGCGATCGCCCGGTTGGGCACCGAGTGAATAGTGCGCGGCAACTCGTACGGCGGGAGCGCCGGTGCTGGCCAGGGTGCGCGCGATGTCGAGGTGCAGCGCAGCGAGTGTCGGACTACCGATGGTCGATTCGACTGCCTCGCGAACCAGTTCGTGGCGGAAGCGCAGCTGTTGGCCGTCTTCTTCCAATAGACCGGCGCTGACCGTGGTCGAGATCGCCGGTATGAGCGCGGCGACGGGACGACCGAGCATCGCGGCCATATCAATGACGGAAAACGTACGGCCGAGCGCGGATGCCACCTGGAGCAGATGCGATGTCTCCTGACCGAGGTCGGCCATCCGCCGAAGGATCACCTGACGAACATCGCTGACCACGCCTGCACTGGCGAGTGCCGGGGTATCGAGGTCAGCGATGCCGTCGACTACCGAGATCCGACCGTCGTGGTCGAACGACCGGACCAGCTCGATGATCAGGAAGGGGTTGCCGCCGGCGCGTGCGGCACTGTCGAGCAGCGCGGGGCCGGGCTGGTGGCCGAGCGTGTCGGCGACGAGACCACGGACGGCGTCGGTGTCGAGTGGGCCGAGCGCGAAGCGCTCGGCACCCTTGCCGACGCAGCCGGAGATCAGGTCGCGAAGATCGGGGTTGTGCGGAACCGGCCGGAATGCGGCCATCAGCGTGAGTCGTTGCGAACTGACGAGACGGTGCAGCCGAGCAAGTGTGGCAAGTGTGGCGGAGTCGGCCCAGTGCAGGTCGTCGAGGGCCAGCAGCACCGGATGGTCGAGACTCCATGTCTCGACCATGGTGGCGATGTGTTCGATCGTGTGTGCGCGCTCGGCCGGGACGAGCCGCAGCGGCGGGACCCTCGCCGTCGCTCGGAGCTCTCCGAACAATCCGGTGAAGTCCTGGTCGAACTCGTCGCGAAGTGCTGCTGCAGCCGACGCCGGCAGCAACCGCGACCGGGTCGCCGGATCGAGCCCGAACGCGTCCAGGAGTGGTCCGAACGGGCGTGTCCGGTCGAGCACGCTGGCCGATGCATGAACCACGGCGACACCTGCGGCGACTGCCGCGGTCATCGCCGCCGCCAAGACGGTCGTCTTACCGATCCCTGCCTCGCCCTCGACGAGGATCGTGGCACCGCGTCCGTCGGCGAACACCCGCTCGACCCGCTTGACAATCGCTTCCAGGTCGCGGTCGTGAGCCACGACCAAATCACGCCCTGACGCCCCGCCGTTCATCGTGGTGCAGCGTACGACAGTCGGTGCGCCGTGGGTCGCAATCCGTGATTCGTCACCCGCCCGTGGCCCACCCGCGAGCAAGTTGAGCGGTAACAAACGGCATATTGTCAGGGGTCAAAATGTCACATTACGATTCCCTCCATGAGTGATCCCCGAATCGTGCGTGCCGCTCTCGTCCAGACCGATTGGCCCGGCACCAAGGAGGCGATGCTCGACAAGCACGAGCAGTACGCCCACGAGGCCAAGGCCGAGGGTGCCGAGGTGGTCTGCTTTCAGGAGCTGTTCTACGGGCCGTACTTCTGCCAGGTGCAAGACACCGTTTACTACGACTACACCGAGTACATCCCCGATGGCCCGACCACACAGCGGTTCCAGGCGATCGCCAAGGAGCTGGGCGTGGTGATGGTGCTGCCGATGTACGAGATCGTCCAGCCCGGCCTGTACTACAACACCGCCGCAGTCGTCGACGCCGATGGCAGCTACCTGGGCAAGTACCGCAAGCAGCACATCCCCCAAACGAAAGGGTTCTGGGAGAAGTTCTACTTCCGTCCCGGCACCGGCGGGTACCCCATCTTCGATACTGCCGTCGGCAAGGTCGGGGTGTACATCTGCTACGACCGCCACTTCCCGGAGGGCTGGCGGGCGCTCGGTTTGAACGGTGCCGAGATCGTGTTCAACCCATCGGCAACCCACCGCGGGCTCAGCGAGTACATCTGGCGGATCGAGCAGCCGGCGGCAGCGGTGGCGAACATGTACTACGTCGGGGCGATCAACCGGGTCGGCATCGAAGACCTCGGCGACAACGACTTCTACGGTCAGAGCTACTTCGTCGATCCAGAGGGCAAGTTCGTCGGCGATGTCGGCGATGCGTTCAAGCCGGAGCTGATCGTGCGCGACCTCGACCTCGGCAAGATCCGTGCAGTGCGCGACCGCTGGGCGTTCTACCGCGACCGCCGCCCCGACGCCTACGACGAGCTCGTCGAGAACTGACTCGGCTGCGCTACCGGAGCCGGGGCACGGAATCTGCGCTACACTGATCCCGTGGCAAATCTGACAATCGTTGTCGACGATGAGGTGCTCCGCCGGGCGCGCGCACGCGCCATGCTCGCCGGTGAATCGATCAATGCGATGCTGCGCCGGACGCTCGAGGACCTCGCGGCTGGTGACCTCGACGCCTCAGTTGGCGACGACATGCGCGCCCAGACACAGCGACTGTTTCCTGATCGGCGTCCCAATCGCGCCCGCAGTTGGACGCGCGACGACCTGTACGACCGCCAGCGCTGAGCGGTCGCGCATGGCCGATTTGGTCGACAC
>JANOKQ010001009.1:0-5110 GCA_031419375.1 Acidimicrobiaceae bacterium | reverse complement strand
CCCCGAAGGCGACGGTGTGAGTCCGGCGGGCATCGGCATCGGGGCCGAGCGACGGTCCTCGCTCGAGCGTGAGCTCGCCGAGGCCGCCGCTCTCAGTCGGCCGACGCACCCGTAGCGGCCGGGTCGGCCGAGTCAGCCGAGTCAGCCGAGTCAGCCGAGCGGTAGACGACGCCACACCGGGCCGGGCACGTGGCGCAACACACTGAACACCAACCGTAGGATTCCTGGGGCCCACACCGTACGCCGCCCGGTACGCAGGCCCTTGGCCACCACAACGGCCACCGCATCGGGAGTGGTCGCAAACGGCGCGGGCTTGAGGCCCGTGGTCATCGCCGAGTGAACAAATCCCGGTCGCACCACGAGCACGCGGGCACCGCTACCGGCCAGCGAATCACCGAGCCCTTGGGCGAAGCCGTCGAGGCCGGCCTTGGTCGCGCCGTACACGAAGTTGGCCTTGCGGACACGCTCGCCGGCCACGCTGCTCAACACCACGAGCGCGCCATGACCCTGATGGCGGAGCTGGTTCGCCGCGGCGATACTGGCTGCGATCGCGCCCGTGAAGTTGACATGAGCGAGTTCGGTGGCCGCCTCGACGTCGGTGCCGGTCGAGGTCCCCTCACCGAGTTGCCCTGCGGCCAGCACGACGACATCGAGGTCGCCGTGGCGCGTCGCGAGATCAGCGACGACACCCACATGCGTACCGGTGGCACCAAGATCGAACGGCACGACCTCCACGTCGAAGGACCCATCGCGCAACGCGCGTGCGGCACTTTCCCCGCGGCTCAGGTCGCGACAGGCGAGCACCACGGTCCGCAACACCGGCGACACCAGCGCACGAACGATCGCCAAACCGATGTCACTGGAGCCGCCGAGCACGACGATGGTCTGGGGTTGTCCGAAGGCGTTGTCCATGTGTGTCGATCCTGTGCTTGGTTTCAAAGAGTGGGTCTCAAAGAGTGGGTCTCAAAGAGTGGGTTTCAAAGAGTGGGTTTCAAAGAGTGAGTTTCAAAGAGTGGGTTTCAAAGAGTGGGTTTCAAAGAGTGGGCGGTAGCGAGTGGGGTGCGGTCACGAGCCGACGAGGCCGAGGCGGCGGCCGAGATCGCTCTGCCACACACCCAGCGGATCGACTCGCTGGCGCACGGCCTGCCACTCCTCCAGACGGGGGTAACCGCGGCGGATGGTGGTGTGCGAGGTGTGCGCGTCCTTGGCGAAGTAGTTGCGCCCGCCCGATTCGAGCACCAGATCGTCGAGGCCGTGGAGCAGATCGCCGAGCCCCGCCGCGCCGCCCGGCATATCGAGTGCGAGCGTCCATCCCGGCTGAGGAAAGCTCAAGGGTGCCTCGTTCGCCGCGCCGAAACGCTTCAAAACCGCAAGGAAGCTGGCTGCGCCGCTGGCGGCGACGCGCTCGATCACCCTGCGCATCACCTCCTCCTGGCCGAAGGGCACCACGAACTGGTACTGCACCAAACCTGGGCGCCCGTAAAGCCGGGGCCACGATCCGACCATGTCGAGGGGATGGAAGAACGCGGCGATCCCCTGGATCTCGCCGTCACGTTCACGAGGGGTCTTGCGGTACCAGAGCTCGTTGAAGGCGGCGACCGAGGTGTGGTTGAGTAGCCCTGGCCGCGGCACGAGCGGTGGCACGGTGACGAGTTGCCGTGGCGCGTACGCCAGCGGCGACACCGACGCTTTCGCGCCCAGTTGGTCGGCGCGGGCATGGTCGCCGCGGGTCAGGGCGCTTCGCCCGAGATGGCGGCCCTTGGCGGCCAAGTCGATCCAGGCGACGCTGTAGCGATGCTGCTCATCGCCATGGACCATCGCCGCGAACAGCGCATCGAGGTCGCTGATCCGGCGGGTGTCGACGGACATCTTGCTGGTCTCGATCGGGAGCAGCCGGATCGTCGCGTCGAGGATCGCCCCGGTTAGCCCCATCCCACCGATCGTCGCCCAGAACAGTTCGGGGTCCTCGGTACGGCTCAGTTCAATCACGTCGCCGGAAGCGAGCTGCATCGACATCCGCAACAGGTGGTTGCCGAACGAACCGTCGACGTGGTGGTTCTTGCCGTGGATGTCGCTGGCGATCGCCCCCCCAATGGTGACAAAGCGGGTCCCGGGGGTGACCGGGACAAAAAAACCACGCGGTACGAGCACTCGCAACAGCTCGTCGAGGTTCGCGCCCGCGCTGACCTGCACGGTGGCCGCATCGTGGTCGATGACGGCATGCGATGCACTGCCAAGCAAGCGCAGCACCGTGCCTCCGCCGTTCTGTGCCGCATCGCCGTAGCTGCGCCCGAGCCCACGAACGAGCGCGCCGCGGTCACCCGCTTGCTTCACCGCGGCAGCGATCTCCGGTGGCAGCACGTGGATCACCTCGGCGGCCGAGGGGTTGGTGCGCCCCCAGCCAGTCAGCGACGTTCGGACCACGAACGACACGCTAGTAGGGCCACTCGGGCTCGCGGCCGGTCACCCGCTGAATGACCCGTCCGAGCCCCAGCGAGAGCGCAACTTTGAGCATCAGGTTCCTCGTGAACCAGGGCAACTCGCGCAGCTGCCGGACGGCGTTGCGTAGTCGCGGGCCTGCCCCAGCGGGGAGGTCGGCGCGGTATTCGGTCATCGACCGAGCCCGCCCGACGTAGCGGAAGCGACGGCCGAGCACGAGCTCACGCATGATCGCCAGGGTCACGCCGACCGACGAGAACGAATCGTGGATCAGCATCGTGCCACCCGGGGTCACGCGGCGACCCCAGTCACGAATGTCGATGCGGGCCGGGCCGTAACGGTGGGCACCGTCGACGTACAACACCTCGATGGTGCCGAGCACCGAATCGTGGGCCTCGTCGCTGAAACAGCGCAGATGGGTAACTCGGGCCGCTACTCCGGCGTTGCGCAGGTTCGTCGTGAACACCTCGTGATCATCGGCCGCTTCTGCCTCGAACCCGTCGAGCTCTTGCGGCCCACGATCATTGCCAGCATGGGGATCGATGGCGATCACCTGCACACCCGTCGGTGCCGCCCAGGCGAGCACGATCGTGCTGCGCCCGCGGAAGCTGCCGATCTCGACGATCTGCTGACCCGCGTGCGTGCCGGCCGCGGCGTCGTACAACCGCCTGGCCTGATCGGGCGACATCCACCCCTCGACGTCGGCAACGCTCGCCAACAGGTCCGGAAACGGAGGTGCAGTCATCGCCTGCTCCACGGATTTCGATGCTCGATCGATTGCACAGCTTCTCCCAACATCTGACTCCTACGACACATAGACGCCAAGGCCGAACACCATCGCCCACACGACACCGAGCACCTGCAAGGTCCGGTCCGCGGCGAAGATCTCCTCGGGAGCGGCACCGTGGCCCTGTTCGAGGATGAGCATGTAGCGCAGCATCGCCGTGACCATCGGCACGATCGACAACTCGTAGAACGGCCAGGTGGTACCGGCGATCTCCTTGGTGTCGAATGCCCAGATGCAATAGGTGACGAGTGCCGCGCCGCAGCTGACCGAGAGCACGATCCTCAAGAATCCGAGCGTGTACTCCTCCAACGTCTGGCGCACCTGCATCCCGTCACCGTGTTCACGGAGTTCGGCATACCGCTTGCCCGTGACGATGAACAGCGAGGCGAACGAGGTGGTCAACAAGAACCAGGTGCTCATCGGCACATCGGTGGCTTCGGCACCACCGATCGCCCGGATCACGAACCCAGCCGCTACCGCCACCAGATCGACGACGGCCACGTGTTTCAGGACTTTGCTGTACAGCGAGGTCGTGACGACATACGCGGCCGCAGCCAACGCGGCGGACGGGTGCGTGAGGCCGGCAACCGCGATGCCACCGAGCAGCAGCACCGATCCCACCACCCGGGCGAGTGGGAGGGGGATGTCGCCATGGGCGATCGGGCGAAACTGCTTGGTCGGGTGGTTGCGGTCACTCGCGTGGTCGAGGATGTCGTTCCAGTAGTAGGTGCCGCTGCTGACCATGCAGAACGCCACGAACATCACCACAGCGCGCCACAGGTACGAGCCGTTGTCGAGCACACCGGCCGCACCCGGCGCAGCGAACACGAGCAGGTTCTTGGCCCACTGCTTGGGCCGAGCCTCACGCACCATGGCCAACGCCAGGCGAGAGCTCACCGTTGCATCTCGTCTGGCACGGCTGTGACGGTAGTGCCTCGGACCCGCACCGGATGGTGAGCCATCGCCAACAGCTCGTCGTCGCCGCGGCTGTCGCCATACGCCCAGATGGTGGCGCTGCCGATTCCTTCGCTCGCCAGCCACGCGCGCAAGCGCACCACCTTCTCCGCAGCACGGCAGTTGGGGCCATCCAGCGAGGACTGAAAGCGGCCGTGCCGGCTGGCCACATCCGTGCACAGCACCTGTTCGATGCCGAGCGACGCGCCAAGCGGTGCGAGGTAACTGCGTAGCGACGCCGAGACCATCACGGTGCGGTGCCCCATCGATTGATGCCAGCGCATCCGCGCCACGGTGTCGGGCCGCAGCATCGTGGCTTCGATGACCGCGGCAAACCTGCGGCCTTCACCGGCTACGTCGTCGACGAGGCGGTTGCCGAACACGCCGCCAACGACAACATCTTTGAGGAGGTCGCGGTCGCGGCGGAGAACGGCTGCCGCCGTGCGGAGCGGCGAGCCGGCGACGGCGCGGAGCAGCCCGAGCCGCCCACCCAGTTGTTCCAGGAACGGGCGCACACAATCACGCGTGGTGAGCGTGCCGTCCACATCGAATGCGGCGACCACGACGCCCGGGCCTAAACCCTGCAGGCCTAAACCCTGCAGGCCGGAACCCTGCAGGCCGGAACCCTGCGGGTCGACGCTGATCATCGCAGATCGTCGAGCATGGTCCAGTAGCCAGGCCAGCTCTTGGTCACCACGTCCGGGTCCTCCACCTCGATCCCGTCGATGACCAAGCCAAGCAATCCGAACGCCATCGCCAGGCGGTGGTCGTGATGCGTGCCGAGCACTGCTGCATGGGCACTGCCGGGTTCGATCAGCAAACCGTCGTCCAGTTCGGTCGCGGCGACACCGGCGCAGCGAAGTTCGCGGCACAGGTCACCGATCCGGTCGCTCTCCTTGCGGCGGATGAACCCGACGCCGGTGATGCGGG
>JANOKQ010001008.1:0-10637 GCA_031419375.1 Acidimicrobiaceae bacterium | reverse complement strand
CCGCGAAACCATCCGAGTCACCAGGGTCCATCCGAGTGTCGAGCGCCCACCCGTGTGGGCCCTCAACACTCGGATGAGAGCCCGATCGGGAACGACAGAGCGAGACTGGGTCGCCCCGGCCCGTCACCTGCTTGACAAATTGTCAAGTACTACGCTCGACCCATGACCACGCCCGTTGCGCTGTACCTGCAAGACGCCCACACGATCCGAGATGGGATCGAACTGGTCCGCTATGCCGAAGCGAACGGCTTCGATGCGGTGTGGCAGGCCGACAGCCGGCTCGTGCGCGACGCCGTGGTACCGATGGCCGCCTTCGCGGCGACCACCGACCGGATCAAGGTGGGCAGCGGCGTCGTCGACTGTTGGACGCGCAATCCGGCGCGGCTGGCGAGCACGTTCTCCACCCTCGACGACCTCGCCCCCGGCCGGATCATCTGCGGCCTCGGCGCGTGGTGGGATCCGCTCGCCAGCAAGGTCGGTATCTCCCGCGAGCGGCCGCTGACGGTGATGCGTGAAGTGGTCACCGTCGTGCGCGCCCTGTTGAACAACGAAACCGTCAGCTTCGACGGCTTCTTCGCCAAGCTCGACGGAGTCGAGCTGGACTACGTGCACCAGGAGCGCCGCCCAAAGCAGGTGCCGATCTACATCGGGGCCACGGGGATGCAGATGATGGAACTGGCCGGCGAGATCGCCGACGGTGTGGTGCTCAACTACCTCGTTTCGCCCGCCTACAACACCGGTGCGCTTGCTGCGCTGGGGCGCGGTGCCGAACGTGGTGGACGAGCGCTGGACCAGATCGACAGGCCGCAGCTCGTGGTGTGCAGCATGGATCGCGACCGCAAAGCCGCGCTCGACAACGCTCGGCTGCTCGTCACCCAGTACCTCGGCCAACAACCGCACATCATGAAAGCCAGCGGCGTTCCCCAGGAACTGCTCGACGAGATCGCCACGGTGCTGACGTGGCCCGCCACCCATGACGAGGTGGTCGCGGCGAGCAGGATGGTGCCCGATCACATCGTGCAGATGATCACCGCCAGCGGCGAGCCCGACGAGGCGCGCGCCACCGTGGCCGAGTACATCGCCACCGGATGCACGACCCCGATCCTCTATCCCCTCGGCGACGACGTGCGGCTGATGATCGACACCTTCGCCGGCGGCATGTGAGTGCCCCCGCTCGCGTTGCTGGCCGCTCTACGATGCGAGACGTTCGGCATCGTGACGGGTGCTGCGCCGTACTGCCGCCCAGGAGGCCATCGTTGAAATCCCCCCGTTCTGCAGTCGCCGCCGCACTGGTCGGCGCGCTCGCGCTCGGCGGTTGCGGCAGTGACGACGACGCGAGAGCGAGCGACGGAGTCGTGCGCCAAACAATCACCGTCGGCCGCACGACCGAGCCGATCAGCCAACTGCTCGCAGAGATCTACGGCCAGGGCCTCGAGAACTCCGGTTTCGGCGTCGGCCGCAAGGATCCCGTCGCCGATCGTGCTGCGACGTTGGCTGCGCTCGCCGACGACCGGGTTCAGTTCGTCCCCGAGCTGAGTGCTGCGCTGCTCGCACACGTCACCTTGGCAGCGGGGACCGTGAACGCTGCGCTCACCGTCGATGAACAACTGGCCGCTTTGAAGCTGGAACTGCCGACGTTGGCCGCTGGGCCGGCCTCGTCAGCTGCGGCCACCACCGTGGTTGCGTGCAGCCAAGCCATCGTTGCCGAGCATTCGCTCAACAACATCAGCTCCCTCGCCGCCGTTGCCGATCAGGTCGCCGTTGGAGGTTCGGCGACGTTCGAGTCGGCCGAGGGGTTCGGGCTCGCGGCACTCAACACGGCGTACGACACCGACTTCGACTACACGGTCATCGCTGATGCCGGGTTCTCGGACCAGGTGTCGACACAGCTGGCCGATGGTTCGATCGGGTGTGTGATCGCATCGCAGATGCTCGCGGCGATCACCATCGATGGGCTGATCGTGCTCGCCGACGACAAGACCGCGCTCCCCGCCGACATGATCATCCCCCTGATGACCATCGCCGCCGCCGGGCCCGATGTGCAGGCCGTGATCACCCAGATCAACACCAGCATCACCACCGACGTGTTACGCGCGCTGCTGGTCAAGGCATCCCTCAGCGGCGACTCGTACGCAGTGGTCGCCGGGCAGTTCCTGACATCGCTGTCGCAAGGCGAGCAATGAGCGTCACCGTCAACGGCTTGACCAAGCGCTTCGGCCGCACCATCGCAGTTTCCAACCTCAGCTTCACCGTGGAGCCGGGGGTGGTCACCGGCTTCCTCGGACCGAACGGATCGGGGAAGAGCACGACCATGCGCTGCATGCTCGGCCTCGACCGGGCCGACGCCGGCGGCGCGCTGTTCGACGGTCGGCCGTATGCGTCGATCGCCAAACCGTTGCACGAGGTCGGGGCGCTGCTCGACGCGGGATACGTGCATCCTGGCCGGTCCGGACGCAACCACCTGCGCTGGCTCGCCGCCTCGAACGGACTCTCCGGCAAACGTGTGGACGAGGTACTCGAGTTGGTAGGACTCGGATCGGTCGGCGGAAAACGGGTGCGCACGTACTCACTCGGCATGCGCCAGCGGCTCGGGCTGGCCGGCGTGCTGCTCGGTGACCCGGCGACAGTGATCCTCGACGAGCCGGCAAACGGACTCGACCCGGAAGGGATCCGCTGGATCCGCGACGTGTTGGTTCACGTGGCCGGGCAGGGCAGGACGGTGCTCGTCAGTAGCCACCTCCTGTCGGAGATGGCGTTGATGGCCACATCGCTGGTCGTGATTGGCAAGGGCCAACTGGTCGAGCAGTGCACGGTCGACGAGTTCGTCACCAAGTACGGGGATCGCTGGGTACGGGTGCGCAGCCCGCGTGTCGCCAACCTCGTCGAGCCGCTACGGAGCGCCGGCGCGGTGATCGGCTACGTCGACGACGCCACCGTCGACGTATTCCACGCAACCGCAGTAGATGTCGGCGAGTTGGCTGCCAAGCTCGGGGTGGTGCTGCACGAACTGTCCATGCAGACAGGGTCGTTGGAGGACGCATTCTTGAAAGCCACCGCATCGGTGCAGGAATACCAATCGGGGGCGATGTGATCGGGGTGCTGCGCAGCGAGTGGATCAAGCTGCGCACCATCCGTATGAACTGGGTGCTGGTCATCCTGGCGATCGCCTTCCCGCTCGTGGTCACTGGCCTCACCGCCGCGCTGATCGACGTTGACGACATGAACTCGCGCGACCTGGCCGGGTTGGTCACCGGAACCTCGGTGATCACCGGAATGCTGCTCGGCGTGATCGGGGCATCCAGCATCACCGGCGAGTTCGGGTTCGGCACGATCCGTACGACGTTCGCGGCGACGCCGCGACGCAGCCGCGTGATCGTTGCCAAGGGAATTGTGACGGTTGCCGTGGCAGTGGTGGTGGAAGCTGCGGTCGTGGTGCTGTGTTTCGGTGTTGGTGCCGCGCTGTTGAACTCGCGTGATGGTGACATCTCGCTCAGCGCTGTCGGTAGTGCGCGCGTCGCATTGGTGGGCGTGGTGGTGTTCGCAGCAATCGTTGCGTTGCTGGGCTTCGGACTCGGCCTGGTCATTCGCAACACTCCGGCCGCTGTGGCCGTGCTGTTGCTGTGGCCGCTCGTGGCCGAAGGGCTCATTGGCGCGTTGCTCGCCGTGACGGGTGTCGACGATCCGTTCAAGTGGTTGCCATACAACGCCGGGATCAACCTCGGCAACCCTGACGCCAACACTGACGGATCGCTCGGGCGGGTCGTCGGCGGGCTGTACTTCTTCGGCGTCACCGCGGCCGTCACGATCATCGGGGCGATCTCCACCAGCCGCCGCGACGCCTGAACCAACGATGAGAGCAGGGGCCCCAGCATGAGGATCACGTTGCCGAGCGGCGCGTCCGCCGAGATCGCGGCGACCGACACCACCCCGGTGATGGGCCTCGTCATCGCCCCGGACATCTTCGGGCTGCGCCCGTTGTACGACGGTCTCGTCGCCCGCCTGGCCGCCGAATGGTCGATGGCGGTGTGCGCGGTCGAACCGTTCCCTGGCCGCGACCTGCCGGGCGACATCGAGTCGCGGGTCGCTGCGGTTCCGATGATCGACGACAACGGCCATCTTCGTGACCTCGAGGCGGCGGCAACCGAACTGGCCGGCGCGGGGATCGAACGAATCGGTTTGCTCGGGTTCTGCCTCGGCGGGATGTACTGCCACAAGGCTGCCCGCTCCGAGGTGTTCGAGCGGATCGTCAGCTTCTACGGCATGATCCGTGTGCCCGAAGCGTGGCGCAGCGCAACCCAGGGCGAGCCACTCGAGTACCTCGCTTCGGGTCACGCCGGTCGTGTGCTGGCCATCATCGGCGAGGTCGACCACTACACGCCGCCGGGTGATGTGGCGGCGCTCGCCGCGACCGGGGTCAGCATCGTCAGCTACCCCGACGCCGAGCACGGTTTTGCCCACGATCCGGCCCGTCCGGCTCACCGCCCCACCGACGCCGCCGACGCGTTTGCCCGGGCACGGAGCTGGCTCACCGGCTGACCCGAGAACCCGAGGCCCCTCGGGCCGAACCGGCCCGGCCATCTCAGCGGGCGCGGATCTCCATGCTCGATCGCTTGATGATCGTGTAGCGCCGCTCGTACTGTTCGATCCAGCCGAGGCGGATGAAGCTGGCAATTGCCTTGTTGACCCGTTCGCGTGACGCCCCGACCATGCCGGCGAGTTCCTCCTGAGTGACCGGGAGCACGAACTCGTCGATGCCGTCGGACAGCTCCAGGAGCCGCTTCGCGGTCCGCCCGGTTACGTCGAGGAACACGCTGTCGGCGAGGTTGTCGTCCATCACCCGCAGTCGCCTGGCAAGGAGGCGAGTGACGCCCCACAACAGCGCGGGCTGCTCGCGAAAGAACGCCAGCACCGGGTCGTAAGGGATGGCGAACACCTTCGACGGTTCCAGAGCCCGAGCCATGGCCGAGCGGGGACCGTCGTCGAGCATCGCCATTTCGCCGAACAGATCGCCGGGTTCCATCAACGCAACGACGCTCTCGCGTTGATCGATCGGATTGGCAATGGCGATCGCAATGCGCCCGTGAATCACGATGTACAACGAGTTCGCCGGGTCACCCTCTTTGAACAGCACATCACCTCGGACCATGGTGCGGTCGTGTCCGGCGGCAGCGATCGAGGCGATCATGTCCGGCGATGCGGCGGCGAAGAATTCGGACGAAGCGAGAAGGTCTTCGTGAGCCATGCACCGATCACCGTACTACCCTGCATCGCCGTGGCCCTTGCCGAGACCGGGAACGTCTGGACGATCGTGGTCGCCGGCGGTGGTGGTGCTCGGTTCGGTCGACTCAAGCAGTACGAGACCATCGGCGAGCAGCGCATCGTCGACCACTCCGTCGCCACCGCCATTGCCGCCGGCACCAACGTCGTATTGGTGGTACCGGCGAATGACGTCGACGCCGAGATGGTCCAAGCCGGATTGGTCCAAGCCGGATCGCTGGCTGATGACCGAGCCGCGACCATTGTCGTGGTTGCGGGCGGCGAGACTCGCGCCGCCTCGGTCCGGTGCGGGCTCGGCGCTGTGCCGGCGGACGCAGCGATCGTGTGTGTGCACGACGCAGCTCGACCCTTCGCCTCGGTCGAGCTCTACCGGGCAGTGGTTGCGGGGGTCCGTGCCGGTGCCGACGCCGTTGTCCCCGGGGTTGCCGTCGCCGACACCATCAAGCTCATCGACGCGAATGGCGTGGTGACGGCAACTCCCCCGCGCGATGCACTCGTCGCAGTGCAGACGCCTCAGGCGTTCTGCGCGAGTGTGTTGCGCGACGCGCATCGCAACCTCGACGAAGCTACCGATGATGCTGCGCTCGTCGAGTCGAACGGTGGGCGCGTGATCGTGGTCCCTGGCGAGATCGACAACCGCAAGATCACCCACCCCGGCGATCTCGAGTGGGCCCGCCGTGAGTGGGCCGTCCGCGCCGATGCCGGGCGCGATGCCGGGCGCGATGCCGGCTGCGATGATGCGTCGGCGCTCGTCACAGGGCCGCAGCGATGATCGTGCGCGTCGGTCAGGGTTTCGACATCCATCGCTTCAGCGACGACCCGGATCGCCCGCTGATCCTCGGCGGCGTGATCTTTCCCGGTGCTCCGGGTCTGGTCGGGCACAGCGATGCCGATGTGATCACCCACGCCGTCGCCGATGCGCTGCTGGGCGCCGCGGGGCTTGGCGATATCGGCCAACACTTTCCCGACACCGATCCAGCCTGGCGCGGCGCCGACTCGCTGCGGTTGTTGGCCGAGGTGGCCCGGATGCTGGCCGATGCCGGGTGGGCCACCGGTAACGTCGACTGCTCGGTGGTGTGCGAGATCCCCAAGTTGTCACCCAGCCGGCTCGAGATGCAGCAACGTTTGAGTTTCGCAGCAGGTGCGCCCGTGACCGTCAAGGGTCGTCGGGCCGAAGGGCTCGGATCGCTCGGCCGCCGCGAGGGAATCGCCTGTTGGGCGGTTGCCGTGATCACCAAGGAGTCCACGTGAAACCAGCATCGGCAAAGGGTCGCGCCAAGTCCGGCGGCACGAAACCCGCGCGGTCGGTCCCGGCCAAGGGCACCTCTAGCAAGTCGGCCGGCGGCAGCAAGTCGGCCGGCGGCGCGCGACCCGCCAGCGCAAAGTCGGCGTCGGCGTCGAGCGGATCGTGGACCGGCGCACGAAGCGGCCGCGAGGGCAGTCGATCGACACCGGCCGGAGCTGGAAAGTTCGCGTCCCGCGGGGCCGCCCGAACGGGTCGCGTCACTCCCACTGGCGAGGCCCCACGCAAGCCGGTCAAAACACTCGGCGGCGAACAGATCGAAGGTCGCCAAGCCGTGCGCGAGCTGCTGCTTGCGGGCAAGCGGCGCGTCCGTGAGATCTGGGTGGCGGCCGACCTCGACGACAACGAGACGGTCCAGGACATCCTCGACATCGCCAAGCACGAACGCATCCCGGTGCAGTACGTGGCCCGCAAGCGGCTCGAGGCGGCCGCCAAAACCGAGGCGCCGCAGGGGATCATCGCGTACGCGAACGGCGTGCCGGAGGTGGAGCTGGCGGCACTGATCAAGCGCACACCGGGCGTGGTGCCGTTCCTGGTTGCGGTCGATGGTGTCACCGATCCGGGCAACCTCGGGGCGTTGTTACGGTGCTGCGACGGTGCCGGCGTGCAGGGTGTGGTGTTGCCGCGGCATCGGGCCGTACATGTGACGCCGACGGTCGCCAAGACTGCCGCCGGTGCCGTCGAGTACGTGCCGATGGCCATGGTCCCAGGTCTGCCATCTGCGCTGTCCGCGATGCGCGACGCCGGGATCTGGGTCGTCGGGCTCGACGACGAAGCCGAACGCGACCTGTTCGACATCGGTGAGCTCGCGGTCGAGGGCATCTGTCTGGTGATGGGGGCCGAGGGCAGCGGGCTGTCGCGTTTGGTGCGCGAGCGCTGCGACATGATCGTCCGTATCCCGATGATGGGCCGCCTCTCCTCGCTCAACGTCTCCGCCGCCGCCGCGCTCGCTACCTACGAAGTCACCCGCGCCCGCCGCGCCTGAGCGACCTTGGCTCACGCGGTCCAGGAACAGGCGACACACCACTTGGAGCCGCCGCCTGTCGACAAACGCACCCACACCGTGGCTTTCTCGACAACCGGCGCCGGACACCGGCTCCGCCCACTAGACGAGCGCCCGCCAGACGGCGATGATTCTCCGTAGGTTTTCGGCGGGATGGTCCTCTACGATTCGCCCGACGCCGGGTTAGCTCAGTTGGCAGAGCACCGCACTTGTAATGCGGTTGTCGCGAGTTCGATTCTCGCACCCGGCTCGCAACGGTCCGCCCCTGCCGACCCGCCGGTAGCCACGGGAGCCGCACCTTCGCTGCCGGTTCAGCGACCTGCTGGTGGCCCGCGGCGCCCTGCTGGTGGCCCGCGGCGCGAGGGGATCTTGCCGCAAACTTGACAGAAATCTCGAGGGTGCTTGTCTTTGGGGTGCTCGACCGGCAAGGCTACGAGGGTGACTACCGCAGCCGACGTGCCCTTGTCCGACCGCCAACGGGCGATCGCCGAGTTCGAGGGCAGTTGGTGGATGCACGACGAGGCCCGCGATCTCGCCGTCAGGGCGCGGTTTGCCTGCTCGGCCGAGGAGTATTATCAGGAGCTCAATGAGCTGCTCGACCACCCTGACGCACTCTCGGTCGATCCGCTCGTCGTTCGGCGGCTCCGTCGGCATCGCGAGCGCCGCCGTCGCGCTCGCATCGACGGAGCCGCGGGTGAATCTCGTACCGCAGACCAGAGAGGCCTGAACGCATGAGCAGTGACCAGCCACGTCGATCACGTGACACCGGATCCCCCGGATCACCCGTTGGCTCGACCGCAGCGATCATCATCGCGATCGTCGCCGTCGTCGCCGGATTCCTGATCCTGCGCGCGATCCGGAGCGACGACGAGCCGGCGAGCAGCCTGACCGATACGTCCAACACGCAGCCTGCGGTTGTTGCGGCGGATTCGACCTTGCCGCCCACGGCTGTATCCGCTGCCCCGACGACGCCAACCATCCCGCCGGTCACCACCCCGGTGGCGGTCGTTGAGGGTGCCACCGTGATCGTTGCCAACGCCTCGACCGTCAACGGTGCCGCTGCCATACTCACCACCGCCCTGACCGGTGCATCGTTCACGACCGGCACAGCAACCAACGCCACGGCCAAGCAAGAGGACACCACCGTGCTCTACGACCCGAGCGACCCCGAGGCGCTGGCCGTGGCAACCTATCTGGGCTCGTTGTTGGGTAGTGTCGTGGTGTCCCCGGTCAGTACCCCGGCACCGATCGACGGGGGCCTGTTGCCCGAGGGTGTCAGCATCATCGTGATGCTCGGCTCGGACAAGGCCAACCTCACGCTCCAGGCGATGGGAACAGCTACGACGCTCCCGGCTGCCGGGGCGACCACGATTGCGCCGACGGCAGCCACACTCGCTCCGTGAGCTGAAGTCGGGATTCGGTTCGCGCCGCACCCTGCCGCGTCGGCTGAAGACCACACGACGTCGTGCGGCACCGCTGTGTGTGAGTGCCGGTGTTCCGCCAGGTGTCAGCTGTCAGCTGGAAGCTGGCAGCTGGCAGCGATCTCGGAGATCAACTCCATCGCAGCCCGTTCGATGCACCACAGCGGCTCGTTCATCGCCTTGTCGTGCCCGAACAGCGCGACCAGCGAGCGGTGCGGGATGCGCCGGGCGACCGCAGCATCGGCGTCGCCGACGACGGCACCGGCGGGAATGTTGAGCGAGCGGGCGATGTCTTGAACCTTGCCGACCACCTTGCCGGCGAAGCTCTGCGCGTCGAGAAACCCCTCACCGGTGACGATCAGGTTGACCGTGGCGGCGGTGTCGTGCAGATCCAGTTCATCGGCCACCAGATCGAACCCGGGGACCAGCTTGCCCCCGAGCGCGGCGAGACCACCGGCTAAGCCGCCAGCCGCGCCACCGCCCTCGATCGCGGTGACATCCACACCGAACTCGGATTGATACATCTGCGCGACCCGGTCGAGTCGACCGGTGAGCATCCGCACCTGCGCCGGCGTGGCGCCCTTTTGCGGAGCAAACACGGCGGCTGCATCGACAAAGGTCGTGGTGACATCGCAGGCCACCAACAGCTGCACCCCGCGCATCCGGTGCGGCGCGGTGATCGCGCGGACGGCACCGAGCCCGCCATCGGTGGTGGCTGATCCGCCAAGGCACACGATGATCTTCTTGGCCCCCGCACCGAGAGCCTGGTCGATGAGTTCGCCGGTGCCGATGGTCGACGCGGCCATTGCCTCGTTGCTGTCTGCCCCTCCGATCAGAGCCAGCCCAGACGCGCGGGCCATCTCGATCACCGCCACATCACGCTGCAGGCGCCATTCGGCCTGGACCGCCCTGCCGAGCGGACCGGTGACCGTCGAGGTGCGGTTGGCGCCACCAAGCGCATCAAGGGTTCCCTCGCCACCGTCGGCGACAGGCACCTCGATGCAGTCGTGGCCCAGCTCCCAGCACGCCGAACCCACCGCGGCCGCAACTTGTACTCCGGTAGCGGTGCCTTTGAACTTGTCGACCGCTGCAAGCACTCGCATCACCGCAGCATACGGTGTTGACGATGGATCATTCTGGGAGCCCCACCGACGTCGACCCGCTCGCCCTCGACGCCACCGCGCAGGCAGCGTTGGTTCGCCGCGGCGATGTGAGCGCCACCGAGCTCGTTGCTTACGCCATCGACGCGGCCAGGCGGCTCGACCCGTCGATCAACGCCGTCATCCACCCGCGTTACGCGGCGGCTCTCGCCGAAGCACCGGTGGCAACCGGCCCATTCGCCGGCGTGCCGATGGTGGTCAAGGATCTCGGCTGCGCCATGGCCGGCGAGCCGCACCACCAGGGGGTGCGCGCCCTGAAAGCCATCCGGTACCTGGCGCCACACGACTCGGCCCTGTACCGCCGATTTCGGGCCGCCGGGTTCATCGCCATCGGCCGGACCAACACCCCCGAGTGGGGCAGCACGATCACCACCGAGCCGCTCGCCTACGGACCGAGCCGCAACCCATGGAACCTCGACCACTCCACCGGCGGGTCGTCGGGCGGTTCGGCCGCTGCGGTCGCCGCCGGAATC
>JANOKQ010001007.1:0-2102 GCA_031419375.1 Acidimicrobiaceae bacterium | reverse complement strand
TCTTCCCATGCCCGTCCGTCCTCCCTGTACTGAGGATCACGTGGCGCCCCCAGTGCCCGCGAGCGAACGGGCGTCGCGCCGAATGGCCGCAACATGAGGGTGGTGCCATGGGATGAAGAGGAAGGCGCGATGGAGATGGTGGCCAGCATTCTCGGCGGTGAGGCCACGCAAGTGGACCCAGGCGGCGGCGCAGTACAACTCCACGATTTCGATTTGTTGCTGACCGACGGGTTGACAATCGCGTTCGAGGTCACTCGGCATAACACGCCCGACTCGCTACGCACTGCAGCGGAGGTGACAAAGCGGAAATGGGACTTCCCTCAACTCCGTGACACGTGGGTCGTCGACGCCACTTCTTCCTTCAACGTGAAGGCGCTGCACCGCGAGGTTGCGGCGCTGCTGGCCGAGTTGGAACGGGTTGGCATCAGCAGGGTCCTCCTTCGTTCGGACATGTTCGGTGATCGGCGATACGTACGACCCGGTACCGCCGAACATTTGGCAAAGCTCGAGGCTGCGAGCGTTGTGTCCGTCGGTCTACGCCTTTTCGAACTCGGGGCGCGCTCCGTGTACTCCCTCGGTGCCGCTGGCGGGGAAGCTGCGTCGGTCATCATTGGTGAGACGTCCTCGGCCGGATCGACCGCATCGTCGATGGTTGCCGATGTCGCAGCTCACCATGCGAACCTGCCGGACAACGCCACGAAGCTCGCCGGTGGCATGGACCGGGCTGAGCGCCATTTGTTCGTGTGGATCGAGGCTTCTCGGCCCGAGGCGGCTGCCGCGCTCGCCTTTGCCGATGTGCCAGGAATCCCTGTCCTGCCTCAAGAGTCGCCGGATCTTCCGCAGGCGATCGACGCCGTGTGGGTTGCGGCGGCCTACAGGCCAGGTCGCGTCTGGCGTTACCACCGCCTCGAGGGCTGGGCTGACCTGGGCGTCTACCCTGGGTCGGCCAAATAACCCCTACAGTCGGCTCGCCGTTGGATGGACATTGGATGACCGTTTACAGTTGAAAGTCGGGGTTGTTTTGCTGTCTCCCCTCGCTTCCAAAGGGGCCGCCTCCAGAAAGGTCGCAATCTGCTGAGGTTGCATTGCGGCCGCTCGCTCCAGCCGCCCGACCGGCACTTCTGGTGACTCGCGCCGTGGTTTAGGCGGCGCGCTACCGCGGCTGGGGGAGGCGCACAGCTGCCGACCTGATGCTGGACATGCCGGGCGTGACGGGCGGTGCTCCGCTGTAGTCCAGAACGGGCCGGCGGGAATCCGGAACGAGCACGGATCTGCACGCTGCGCCACGAATCCGGGCCACAGCCGTAGCAAGCCGCCCGGCCTGACGCTTGATCATGGTTGACATCTGAACAAGATCAGATACAGTCGGATGCATGTCGAATGTCGCTGCGAAGATGTCCTACAGCGGATTCCTCCGCGGCCCGACTGTTGCCACCGATGCCGTCGAGCGCGGGGACGTCCTCCTCGAGCGACGCGACGGTGTTGACCTCGTGCTCACGACCGTGACCAGAGTAGATGCCAACGACGAAGCACTCTCATTGGGCGCGGTGACGCTGCGCGTTCTGAGCCAGTCCAACCCGACAATGGTGGCTTCCGCGCTCGCAGAACAGCTGCCCTGGCTGTCCTGGCTGCCCGACGCTGACCGTCTCGCATGCACCACCGAGCTCATCAACGACCTCGCCGCGAGCGCTGCGCTGCACAACTTCACCAAGTTCCACCACGATCTGGTCGCCTGGAAGCACACTGCCGAAGTGTGGTCCGATCCGGAGCTCGCCCGCCGCTTGTCCGGGAGCTTCGCCGGCGACGCCGGTAAGGTCGCACGGCCGCAGGCGTGAGCGGCCGCGGCGCACCAGTCGAGCGGCCCAACCCGTGGACCTTCGTCTTCGGCGACCTCACAGCATCCAAAGGCTGGGACGAACTCAAGCGGGCCGCCCCCAACGCCGCCGACCAGGCGTGGGTGGCGATCACCTCCGACCCGAAGCGAACCGACCATCGACAACACCAGTTGAAGGGCTCGCTGAGCACGGCCAATCACAAAGGTCAGGCACTCCCGCACTGGCAGTACGAAGCCACCGGTGGTGGCCGGGTCTGGTACGCGATCG
>JANOKQ010001006.1:0-17260 GCA_031419375.1 Acidimicrobiaceae bacterium | reverse complement strand
GCTGCAAATAGACGCCTTTCTCGATCCATGCATCGAGCAGAGTGTGGGGAGCCGGCGAGCCCCCGACGCCCGCGGCGACGATGCTGGGAAAGGTGGCGTCTGCAAACTCGGGACACTGGCTCATGAACAGGTAGTTGGCGGGAACGCTCTGCAGATGGGTGATGCCCGCGTTGGAATCGCTGAGCAGCCGCAGTCCGAGCGCCGGATCGAATGCTGCGCCCATGACGACGTTCGTGCCCCCGTAGTGGAAGGCAGGATTGGCGAAGCAGTTCAACCCGCCTGTGTGGAACAACGGCAGTACGACCAGGTTCACCATCGCCGAGCTCGTCCGGAACAGTTCGGTTTGGTTGAACACGTTCCACAGCGTCATGCCGTGGGTGATGATGACGCCCTTCGGACGTCCGGTCGTGCCGGATGTGTACATGATGGTCAGCACCGTGTCGAGCGTGTTGTCGACCGAGGGTCGATCACTGCTGGTCGTCGCGAGGAGCGCCTCGTACTCGTCGACTCCGTCGGCACCCTCGTCCCACGCCACCCGATGGGAGACCTGTGTCAGCTGGACCGCCTGCTCGCGGAACTCGTCCCCGTGGATCACCACGGATGGCGTGCAATCGTTGACGATGTACTCGAGCTCGGGCACGGCAAGGCGCCAGCTGAGTGGCACGAAGATTGCGCCAAGCTTCCAGCACGCGAACTGCACCTCGAAAATGTTCGACGTGTTCTTGCTGAGCACGGCCACCCTGTCGCCCGGTTTGACGTGGAACGTCGCCGCGAGTGCTGCGGCTAGACGTTCGGTGCGCTCGTTCACCTCGGCATAGGTGAACTGCCGCTCGGTGCCGAGGTCGATCACCGCGGTCTTCGTCGGTCGGTTGCGGGCATGATGGGCGAGCCAATCGAAGCTGACGGTGGCGGTCATCGCACGGATTCTACTGCAGAACGATGTGTTTGAACGTAATGGTATGACCACTAGCTAGATGATGAGTTCCGGGGTTAAGGCCCCCCTCCTCAAAATTGATGATCACACTTTCCGCGCGAACTTAAACGCTCTACGCGGCGAATCCGACGGTATGACTGCCCCATTGACTTTGTCAACCGAAAAGGTTACACTCAGCATCTGTCATTGGGTATGACCATTTGACCTTTCAGGGGAACTAAGGAGCAACGGATGAATCGAATGAGAGATGTGCGCGGGGGAATCTGCGTCGCGGTGGCGTTTGTCCTTGTGATGGCAGCCTGCGGAAGTGACGACACGTCACCTTCCTCGGGCGCGACGGTCGCCACGGAAGCCACGGAAGCCACGGAAGCCACGGTCGCCACGGAAGCCACGGTCGCCACGGAAGCCACGGAAGGCTCAGGCGGTGGCGGCGACGCGTCGACGGTCGCCATGGAAGCCATGGCGGGCCGCTTCGGGGCCCTACCCGACGAGCCGAATCCGGCTCCGACTGACAAGTTTGTGTGGATCATCTCCTCGGGCGAGGCCACCCCGACCGCCAACACCGTCTCGAACGGCCTCAAATCGGCAATGGACGCGGTCGGCTGGACCTACGAGCTCTGCGACTCGGAACTCGACCCGGCCAAGATGGTCAACTGCTGGGAGCAAGCGGTGGCCGCGGAACCAGACGGCATCTTTGGTATCGCGACTGAGTGCCCGACCATCAAGGGTGCGTTAGAGGCTGCGAAGGAGAAGGGCATTGCGACGATCCCCGCCTTCGCGTGGGATTGCGCCGAGGTGGACCAGGGCGAAGCTCTGTACTCGGCGTCCTTCAGCGATCGCGTCGCTGACCGATACCCCTCTGCGGCTGACTACTTCCGGGCCTCCGGTCGTGACGCAGCGGCATGGGTGATTGTCGAAAGCAAGGAGAACCCGGAAGTGTTGAGCTTCCTCAACAAGGAGTACTACGTCCTGACCTACTGGCACGAGGGCTTTGTTGCGGGCATCAAAGAGTTCTGCCCGGAGTGCAAGGTGAACGAGCAAGAGTTCGTCGTCTCCGAGTTCGGCCC
The DNA here is from genome assembly GCA_031419375.1 of Acidimicrobiaceae bacterium. Taxonomy (GTDB): domain Bacteria; phylum Actinomycetota; class Acidimicrobiia; order Acidimicrobiales; family Ilumatobacteraceae; genus VFMC01. The sequence continues at coordinate 15,259 of JANOKQ010001006.1, read as the reverse complement.
GGACCTCGAGTCCCGTACTTCGGCTCTTCTCGTCCAGAACCCGCAGATCGCGGGCATCCAGAGCACCTACAACCCTCAGCTCGGCATTACGGGAGCGGTGGCCAACTCCGGTCGCCGTGAGGAGATCAAGCTAGTCGGCGGCCTCGGCCTGTCATCCGATGCCGACTCGATCCGCGCCGGCGAGTTGGATGCCACCGTTTCGCACCCCTTGCGTTGGTATGGCTTCGATGCGGTGGACTCGATGATCAGCGTCTTCAACAACACACCCCAGCGCGACACCGGGGTGGGGTGGCAGATCATGACGGCTGACCAGAACCTCCCTCCCGTGGGATCACATTTCGAGGGCAGTATCGATTTCGAAACGGCATTCCTGCAGTCCTGGGGTGTGCAGGCCTAGGCCGGCACGAGACCGAGATGACAGTGCTCCCCCTTGCACAGGTTCCCTCGACGGCGCTGGCCGTCCAGGGCCTGTGCAAGGCCTACGGCGGGACGCAGGCTCTCCAAGACTTCCACCTTTCCCTGGCGGAGGGGGAGGTGCACGCTCTGGTCGGCGGAAACGGTTCCGGGAAGTCCACGTTGATCAAGATCCTTGCCGGCGTCGCACGTGCCGACGTGGGAACCATTACACGCGATGGGGTGGTCACCAACCTGACGCGCCAGACACCGGCGCACGCCAGGCAGATCGGTCTTCGGTTCGTCCATCAGAACCTCGGCTTGATCCCAGGCTTGAGCGTGATGGACAACATGTCCGTCGGGCACGGATACCCGACTGGGCTAGTGGGCCGCATCCGTTGGAAGGACCTGCGTGCGCAGGTGAGTCGCGTTCTCGTCAAGTACCACGTGGATGTCGATCCGCGGACTCCGTTGGAGGATCTTCCGACACCGCAACGCGCGATGGTTGCGATCGCCCGAGCGTTGCAGAGCGTGCCGGTGCACCAGCGAGCGGTGCTGGTCCTCGACGAGCCAACCGCGTCGCTCCCCAAGGCGGAAGCAGATCTGCTGCTGCGCTCGCTGCGGAACCTTGCCGGCGACGGGCACACCATCCTTATCGTGACGCATCGGATTGACGAGGTACGACAGGTTGCAGACCGCGTCACTGGTATCCGAGATGGGCGGAATGTGGGCACCTTCGCAGGTGCCGACATGACCGAAAACGACGCAGTCGAGCTGATCCTCGGCCGTCGGTTGAGTCACGCCAAGATCCAACCTGGCACGCGCCCCACCGGCGATGTCATCCTCGAGGTACGCAACCTGAGCGGAGGTCCACTTCGCTCCGTGGACTTGACGGTGCGAGCCGGCGAGATCGTCGGCATCGCCGGCCTTCTTGGCAGCGGCCGCACCGAGTTGCTCTCCATGATCTTCGGCACGATGAATCGCGCCACTGGCGACATCAGGGTCGCCGGAAAGCAGATCACGTCATCGACGCCCGGTCGCATGCGGCGGCTAGGCGTTGCCTTCGTCCCCGAGGAGCGACCAGACTCACTGTTCGTCGGCTACGACGTTGCGGAGAACATGACGGCAGGTGGACTCGGCCGCTACCTTCGGCGTGGTCTGCTCCGTTGGAGAGAAATGAGGCGAGACGTGGCCGTCGATATGGCCCGGTTTGGAGTCAAGGCGGATTCCACAGCGACGATCATCGACTCGCTGTCCGGTGGTAATCAGCAAAAGGTCGTGCTCGCACGTTGGTTGAGGGACGGGCCACGGCTCATCCTGCTCGACGAGCCTGCGCAGGGCATCGATGTCGCCTCGCGGGAGGAGATCTTCGGTCTGTTGTTCGCCGCCGCCGACGAAGGAGCGGCAATTCTGCTCGTCAGTTCCGAGTTCGAGGAACTGCTTCGGCTCGCGGACCGTGTCCTTGTGCTGTGTGACGGCCGCTTCGTCGATGAGTTCTCGGGCAGCTACACGACGCATGAACTTCTCGAGTCCGTTCTCGTGAACTCACGGCTGCAGGAGGCATGATGTCGAGCACTCGGCTGTTCGGACTCATCGAACGATACGCGCTCCTGATGCTGGGCGTTGTGATCTTCCTCTTCTTCGCCTTCAATGCGGCAACACCGCAGTTCGCGACAGAGGTGAACCTTCGGAACGTTCTGCGTAATCAGTCGATCCTCGGGATTCTCGTCATTGCAACGCTCATCCCAATTGTCGCTGGAAAGATTGATCTCTCCGTGGGTCCGAACGCGGGGCTGTGTGCCATGGTCTTCGCCGGGATGATGTCAAGGCTCCAGATGGATCTTGGTTATGCGATCCTCGTTGCGCTCGTAGTTGGGCTCCTCGTTGGTGCCGTCAACGGTCTTCTCGTCGCAGGATTGGGGATCGACTCCATCGTCGTGACGTTGGGCACACTCAGCATCATCGCGGCGGTGGTCAACTGGTACAGTGGAGGTTTGTCGATCGTTACCAATCTTTCGCCTTACCTCCCCGACATCGGCCGAGCGGAGTGGCTAGGTTTCGCTCGACCGTTTTGGGTCTTTCTGCTGCTCGCGGTGGTGGCGTACTACGTTCTTCAGCACACACCGATCGGCCGATACGTTTACTCGGCAGGATCGAATCCGAAGGCGGCAGAGCTCGTTGGTCTCCGGGTCAGGCGCTACACGGTGGCGTCGTTCGTAATCTCGGGCGGCCTCGCCGCGATAGCCGGCGTACTGATGGTGGCGATGCAGGGCGGTGCCAATCCTCAACTCGGCCCTGCGTACATGTTGCCCGCGTTGGCGGCTGTCTTCCTCGGGACGACAGCAATCACTCCCGGTCGCCCGAATGTCCCAGGCTCCGTTCTCGCCGTCTTCTTCATCGCCATCAGCGTGAACGGACTGACCCTGCTCGGTTCCGCCGTGTGGGTCAACCCTCTCTTCAACGGCGTGGCACTCCTCGTGGGTGTTGGTGCCTCGGTTTATTCGGGCAAGAGGAGGCGGATGGGGAAGGCAACCCGGTCGCTCCTACCGACGAGGGGCCCCGAGGGCGCGACGCCCGCAGACCCCGAGCGCGTCCCCGAAGCTACGTCCTCGGCACCCTCGACATGAATGATTCAGCGCCGACGGCCGTGACATCTCTCGACACGTACCCGTCGACCTCTACCAAAGGAGCACATTATGCTAAACGGAAGCATCGTCATCGACTCAGTGGTCCACTCGATGAATCTCGACTCGAGCAATAACGCCACGAAGGACGCGGCCATCATCAATGACCTCATCTATGAGGTAAACAGGCACGTTCCTAAAGGATACGAGTTGGCAAAGGAAACCCTGCTCCGCGATTGGCCGAACGACGACACCGTCGCGATGCTCTTCAACGAGAGCGTGACGGACCTCGCTGTCATTCACCCGACGCCCATCATGGCGTACAAGGATGGCCAGACTTCCGTTGCAAAGGCGATAGACGCAACGACCAGGTGGCCGCAGCGAGTCATCGCGTCATACGCCTGTGTGGACCCGTTGACAGGTTCGAAGGCGATTGACGACCTAGAGCGGCAGGTCGAGGAAATGCCGAACGCGATCGGTCTCAAGCTGTATCCCACCAGTTGGCGTGGAGAAGTCATCGACAATTGGCGGATGGACGATCCGGACATCATCTACCCGGTGTACGAGGCGGCGGCGCGGCTCGGGATCAAGACTGTTGCCGTCCACAAAGCCGTGCCGTTGGGCCCCGTCCCCACCGGCGGCGCGTTCAACCCCTCTGATGTCGAGGGCGCAGCGGTGTCTTTTCCGGAGCTCAACTTCGAGATCGTGCACGGCGGAGTCGCCTTTTGCGAGGAAACAGCATGGCTCCTCGCTCGTTTCGACAACGTGTACGTCAATCTCGAAACGCTGACCATCATCCTCGTGAGCCGGCCGCGCGTCTTCGCTCGGTTGCTGCTTGGCTTGCTCGACGTCGGCGGCGAGGCGATGTTGGACAAGATGTTCTGGTCCAGCGGAGCGATGCAGATCCACCCCCGTCTCTGCCTAGAGGCCTTCGCCGGCTTCCAGTTCCCAGACGAGATGCTGGAGTCGCGCGGCCTCTTCGCCGAGTTGCCGCAGATCTCCGATGAGCACAAGCGAAAGATCCTCGGCGAGAACTACGCTCGGGTCCACGGCCTCGACCTCAGCGGTCTGTACCAAGCAACCCTGGGGGATGAGTTCCATCGCCGCGAAGGTGCGCCGCTGCCCGCACCGTACTCCACCACCTCAGTGGCCGATCTGGTGCTCTCGTGACGGACGTTCAGGCCCAGATCGGTCGGGCGCTCGGGGCCGTCAAGGACCCTTGTAGCGTCGCCGCAGGGACGCCGCTCGGCCTCGACGAGATGGGCATGGTCGGCAGGGTCGAGATGGGAGTCGACGGTGCTGTCACCGTCTGGATCAAACTCACCTCGCCGACCTGCGTGCTGCTCGGCTACTTCGTCAGTGAGATCCAAGCGCACGTAGGTGCCGTGGAAGGTGTTACGTCAGTCGAGGTGATCTTTGACGCGGGGCTCGATTGGGAACCCGACTTGATGACCGCCAGCGTGAGTATCGAACGCCGCGAACGCTATCTCACAACCTGGTGAGGCCAGAAGTGGCGAGACTCAAAGACGAACAAAGGAGGCACCAGTTGTATGGATCGTCGGCTAGAGGCGTGACGACCGGTCGCCGTGCCCTGCTGAGCAGGCCACCGGGCGAGGTGATCGCGGCGGCGTTCGGGGTGTTCAACCCGGCGATCGTCGTGGCCGCCGCCCAAGGTTGGACCAGCCCGCAGCAGCAGGTCCTGCATCCCAGCGTCGACGAGTGGCTGATCGCCAACGGCCTGCACCCGTTCGGACCGTCGTTGGACACCATTGAGGTAGGTGCGGTGTGAGCGAGATCATCGCCGAGCCCGGCCACCCACCGGTCGCCCCAGGCGATGGAACGGCCGGCGACCTCACGGTGCCGTCGTTCACCCAGGCCAGCATCGACGCCGAGCGGGCGCGACGGCTCCACGCCGGCTTCGAGCCGATCGCCGCCTCGGTGTACTTCGCCCCGGCGGTACACGACGCGTTCGAGGCGGCCGGGTTCGGACCGCCGACCGTCGCCGATGGTTGCCTGCCCATCGCCGACCTCCCTGCGTACTTCTGCAGCCGAGGCGGCTGCATCGGCCAGGTATCCGGCCGCGTCGTCGTCGCCGCGTTCGGTGTGTTCAGCCCCGACCTGATCATCCCCAACGTCGAGCGTGGATGGCAGACCGCCGACTGCGACACCGTCCTCGCCGCCCGGCTGGCCGGGCAGACGACCGCCCTGCAACACCTCCTCGGTGACCGGCCCGGCGTCGAACGGGCGACGGAGATCCTGCTGCGGGCCGGGGACGCATGCAGCGACAGTGGACGCTTCCTGTACGCCGGTCTGCGCTCGCTGGCGCTCCCCAGCCCCGGTTGGGGACGGCTGTGGCGAGCCGCCGACATCGTCCGCGAGTACCGCGGCGACTCGCACATCACCGCCTGGGTGGCCGCCGGACTCGACCCCGTCGAGGCGGGTCTGATGACCGAGGTCTTCTACGAGATGCCGACGAAGTACTACCACTCCGGTCGTGGGTGGCGCCCGGCGCAACTCGACGCCGGGCTCGACCGCCTGCGCCGTCGGGGCTGGATCGACGGTGACCCGGTCGCGTTCACCTCCCGGGGGCGCGCCGTGCGGGAGTGGATCGAAGCATCGACCAACGCCCAGCAGCAACCGGTCCTCGATGCCATCGGTGACGACTACGACGAGTTGCTCAGCTACCTCGAGCCATGGACCGCAGCGATCGTCGGGGCGGGCTACTACCCGACCGACATTCGCCAGCTCCCACCGCAGTGGGGTCAGCTCCCCGATGACGGCGCCCAGCACTCCGGCATCAGCTCATGACGGTCGAAAATCCAGAAGTGGCGAGACTCAACGAAAGACGAACAGAGGAGGCACCAGTTGTATACGGTCGTTTACCAGGTGTTCCGGAAGGAAACCATGAGCCGCGAGGAATTCGCACGTTATTGGACGGAGAAACACTCAACGTACGCTTCAAGCGTGCCGGGGATAGTCACCAACGTCGCATACGTAGTGCATTCCGAGAGCGCCGGAACTGAAGACACACCCGACGGTTTCGCTGTGCTGACCTACGAGTCGCGCGAGACATTCGATGCCTCGCTTTCCAGCCCCGAGATGGCGACGTCCTCGAAGGACGCTGCCAACTTCATCAGCCGGTCTGTCATGTTTCACGTTGACACGCACCGGGTCCTGTGACGCTGATCAAGACCAGCCCACGGCCAGCGTTGTCCTATAGGAGGAGAGAGTAGATGAGCACGACAATAATGTACGGCGATGAGAGCGCATACAGCACCGACGAGGCCGTTCGAGCCGGTCAGTCGTTGTTGCTCTCGCCGACCGACTTCGCCGCGGCGACGGGCTGGCAGCTCAAGCCTCAAGGGCTTTGTCGCGACGAGGCGTGTGTGCCTTTGCCGCGCGACGGTTCGTGGGTCGACGCAGAAAGCCGCCTTGACCTCGTCGCCTTTGCAGGGCACTTCCGTCGTCCTTTGGTCCATGACGACGACCATGACGTATGGGTCGTCGGACAGAGGAGCGACGACCGCTTCGATCAACTCAATTCGTTAGTCGCCCCAGACTTCACGCTTCCTGGACTCGATGGACGGATGCACTCGTTGTCCGACTACAGGGGCAAAAAAGTCTTTCTCCACTCGTGGGGATCCTATTGAGGATGCAGGTTTGACCTGCCCGTGTGGCAGGTTCTGTACGACGAACTGAAGGATCAGGGCTTCGAGATGATCGCCGTCGCTCTCGACACCGGGGGACGGGCTGCGGTCGAGAGCCACTTCCGTGAGCCCGACCTCGCCATGCGAACCGAGGACGACATCCGCCGACTGATGGGATGGAGCAAGGACGTCTGGGAGCGGATGGCGTCACCGCAGTACCCCTGTCTCATCGACGAGGACCATCTGGTTGCCGACTTGTATGGCATGACGATCGTGCCGATGGCCGTCTGGATCGACGAGGACGGAAGGATTGTTCGCCCGACAGAGACGGCTGGCATGACCGATTACTTCCGCCGGATGGATCGTGAGACGTTCGAGGTGCCTGAGGAGGACGCTCGAGCGCTCGAGCAAAACCGGATGGTCTACTTCAACGCAGTGCGCGACTGGGTCCACCATGGTCGTGAGAGCATCTACGCCCTATCGGATGACGAGATCCGTCGGCGCATCCGCCGACCCAGCGAGAACGACGCTCGTGGCGCGGCTCACGTCAAGCTTGGGCGCTTCCTATTTCAGGAGGGTTACCCGGAAGCTGCACGGCGCCACTTCGATGAGGCACTCCGGCTGTGTCCCGACAAGTGGAATTACCGCCGACAGCGGATGGTGCTCGATTCCGAGCTCGTGGGGGAGCTCGATACGTCAGAGGACCTTTGGCAGGCGCAAGATGCTCTTGGCGGACGTGACTACCACCCGCCGATTGACATGCCCGGAATCTCCGGCCCGCCCCCCTGGCTACAGGACAGATAGTGCGGTGGCGGTGGCGGCACCGCCGAGCCGTTGACCGACTCGCTGACGCCGCCCCGGGTGGCGACCGATCCACGCCCTGTTGGCCTGGGAGGCAGCCGGGCCATCAACGAAACCCGCCTCATTTCTGACCCTTTCGCACCAAAGGTGCTCTAGCAATCTTTCGAGGAATGTATTATGGTCATACCATTATGAGTTTCGTGGAGCACGCCTCGTGGGGAACGAATGTGGTACGCCGGGAGGCCGACGGGATTCCCTTCCTCGTGTTCGAGTCACGGCCACGGTCGCTCCGAGAGTTGTTTGACTCGGGTGTACGGTGGGCCGATCGCGACCACGTCGTCGGCGGCGATCGCCGGCTGAGCTTCGCCGAGGTGCGCGACGGAGCCCGCTCCACGGCCGCAGGTCTCGTCGCCCGCGGCCTCACCCCCGGCGACAACGTGCTACTCCTCGGCTTCAACTCGCCCGACTGGCTGTTGGCATTCTGGGGGATCGTCGAAGCGGGCGCGGTGGTGGTGCTCGGGAACGCGTGGTGGAGTCCGACCGAGGTGGCTCACGCCGTCGAACTCACGGCGCCGACGATGGTGATCGCCGACGCGGTGCTTGTTCCGAAGCTGCCCGCCCACGTGACGGTCGTCGAGATGGCGTCCATCGCGGTCGGCTCCCAACCCCTCACCGCGTCGTCGCCGCATCGTCATCACGAGGACGACCCAGCGGTCATCATCTTCACCTCCGGGAGCACGGGCCTACCGAAGGGCGTCGTGTTGTCTCATCGGGCGTGCATCGCCATGCAGCATGCTCTGTTCCACCGCACCAACCGTCTGCCGCACGACCTCGCCGACGACTTCCCCCGCGATGTCAACCTGCAGACCGGCCCGCTCTTCCACATCGGTGGCGTGCAAGGCCTGATGCGGGCGTGGCTGCTCGGCGCCACCATGGTGCTCACGGTTGGACGCTTCGAACCCGGCGAGATCCTCCGACTCATCGAGAGCGAGCGCATCTGCCGATGGGGGGCGGTGCCGACGATGGTCAGCCGCCTTCTGGCGTGCCCCGAGTTCGACGACTTCGACGTATCGAGCATGCGCTCGCTTACCGTTGGTGGCTCCACCGTTCCTGCCGCGATGTTCCAACAGATCCGCGAGCACTTTCCGAACGCGCAGCGAGGAGTCACCCAGATCTACGGGCTCAGCGAGGCCGGCGGCACACTGGCCATGGCTTCGTCCCAGGAGCTCACCGACCACCCCGGCACGGTCGGGCGTCCGCTCGAAGTCGTCGAGTTGCGCATTGACCTCCCCGACGACATCGGCGTCGGGGAGATCGTCGCCCGCTCGCCCGGCCAGATGACGGGCTATTGGGGCGACACCGACGACACCACCATCAGCCCCGACGGCTGGCTTCGAACTGGCGACCTCGGCCGCATCGACGATGACGGCTATCTCCACCTCACCGGCCGCGTCAAGGACGTCATCATCCGCGGAGGTGAGAACATCGCCGCCGCGCATGTAGAGCAGGAGTTGCTCACCCACCAAGCGATCGAAGAGATCGCCGTCGTCGGCCTGGCCGACCCCGACCTCGGCGAAGTGGTTGGTGCCGTCGTGGCCCTCCGTCCCGGCGCGTTGGTCACGACGGAGGAACTCGCCGCGCACGCGCGAGCTCGTCTCGCGTACTTCGAGGTCCCCACCAGGTGGTGGGTGCACGAAGGTCGACTGCCGGTCACAGCTTCCGGAAAGTTCGACAAGCCGTTGCTCCGCCGGTCGTTCCCGATCACCTTGTCGGTGCACGCACGGAGCTCGAGAGAAGGGTCGCCGTCATGACAGAGTCATTCGAACACGTCGAGGCAAAAATGCCCGAGGCTCAACTCGACGACGAGATGATCGAGCGGATGCGGGCCCTCGCCGGTACCGAGTTACGGATCGACCATTCGGTCAACAACGAGGAAGCCACTCGGCTGGCGGTCGCACGGTTCGCCGACGCGATCGGCGACCCGAACCCGTTGTGGCACGACCGCGAGGTGTGTACCGCGAGCCCCTACGGCCGTCCGGTCGCACCGCCGTCGTTTGTGATGGGCTGCTTCTCCGGTCTGCAGTTTGGCTGGCCCGGGCTCGGCGCGTTCCATTCCGGCTCCGACATCACGTTTCACAAGCCCGTGTTCGTGGGTGACACAGTCACGGCCAGCTGTCGTTATGAGGGTTTTGAGGGACCGCGTTCCAGCTCGTTCGCGTCCGTGATGGTGACCGACCACTTCTACAACGCCTATCGGAACCAGCACGGCGAGCTCATCGCTGAGATCCACTGGTGGGTGATGAACTTCATGCGCCAACAGGCCAAGGCCACCGGACAGGCGGCGGCGCTCGATGTTCCCCATCGTTGGACGCTCGACGAGGTGGAGCAGATCGAGGCCGATGTGCTCGCCGAAGAACCACGAGGCAGCACACCGCGCTGGTGGGACGACGTCGAGGTGGGCGAACAGTTGGATGTCGTCACCAAGGGCCCGATCGGGATGACCGACGAGGTTGCTTACGTCGCCGCCGGCGGGCCTCCGATCCCACGCGTCGCCGCCAACGCGGCGTCGCTCCGGCAGTACCAGAAGCATCCCGCCTGGGCGTTTCGCGATCCGGAGACGATGGCTCTCGAGCCGATCTACGCAGTGCACTACAACCGTTCTGCAGCGAAGGCGATGGGGGTCGCGCTGCAGTACGACGTCGGCTTTCAACGCCAGTGCTGGCACATTCACCTGCTCACCAACTGGGTCGGTGATCACGGCTGGGTGCGCAGCGCCGCCGCGGAATACCGCAGCTTCGTGTACCACGCCGACGTGGTCCGGATGGGGGGCGAGGTTACGAGGAAGTACATCACCGACGACGGTGAGCACGTCGTCGATGTTGTCACCTGGGCTCGAAACCAGCGCGGCCAGGACGTCATGCCGGGCCGCGCCACGCTGGCACTGCCGACCGCGAGCGAGGCCAGCCCGGTCGAGCGGAGGGTGAAAGGATGACCGAGGAACTGGAGCCGCCTGTGTTCGGGCCGGCCGACGACTCGTTCCACTTCGACGTTCTGGGTGACGACTGGTGGGCCACGGAAACCAGTTGGTTCTCGTTCCACCACCCCGAGCGGAAGCTGGGCGGGTGGCTCTACACGATGGTGCGCCCGAACATCGGCACCGTCGCCGGTGGCGTTTGGGTGTGGGACGACGGTGCCTTCCTGCCATGGGATGTGTTGTACTCCGCCAACTACTCGGCGTTGCAGCTTCCAGACGGCGCCGATCTCACAGACGTGTGCCTGCCGACGGGTGTCACGATCAAGGCTGTCGAGTCGGCCCGCCGCTACGAGCTCGGCTACACCGATCCCGGCCGTCTCGACTTGGTCCTGGTCTTCGAAGGAGTGATGGCGCCCGAGCCGATGCACTCGGTCAAATCCACGTTCGGTCGGGCGCGTCACTTCGATCAGTTCGGGCGTGTGACCGGGCACCTTGATCTGCATGGCGAACACATCGAGATCGACTGCCTGGCCGCCCGCGACCGCACGTGGGGCCGCAGGCGCGAAGACCGGCCTCGGCGGGCCGCCTATATCACCGGCGCGGCGACGCCCAGCGACGCGTTTCTCGCTGTCACCCATCACGACGGCGACATCGAAGGCGTTGCCTACGGCTTCTTGCGACGAGAGGGCCGCACCGTGCCCCTTGCCTCGGGCGAGCGTCGGGTGCGTCGTGACCCCGAGCACGGATGGGTCACCGACATTGAGGTCGAACTCACCGACATCGAAGGTCGGTTCACTCACCTCGTCGGCCGGCCGGTCAGCCGGATCATCATCAACCGTCACTCCTTCATCGACATCAACAGCCTCGTTCGGTGGGAGTTCGACGGTATGGAGGCATGGGGCGAGGATCAGGACATGTGGCCGGTGCACGAATGGTCGGAGCTACGCCGTCAAAACCGCGCTGGACCGCGGGGTGCCAACTGATGGACCAGGGGCCCGTGAACGTACGCAACGTCGTGGTCACGCCCGGCGAACTGCTCGACCGGATGAGCGTCACGATGCGCGGGCAGATTGCACCTGCTACTGAGGCGCAGGTTCGCTCGCAGGCGTACATGGCGGCGGTCGTGCTCAAGAAGCTGGCCCGTCAACTCGAGCTGGCGACCGCCCACCGGCGTAGCGACGAACTCGACCGTGAGGCACTCCTCGACGACCTGCAGATGATGCTGGCCTCGCTCCCCGCTCCCGAATCGCTCACCGAGGCCGTCGCGGCCGTCGGAGACGCCGCGTCGCTGAGTCCGGTGATCGCCGAGCTCTATGCGCATCGCGCCGCACTGGGCGAGCAGCATTTCGCGCGGTTGCTGGGGCGCGTCAGGGTCGCGTTGCGCGCCGACCTCGATCGACGGATGGAGTTCGCGGCATGAGCCAAATGGCCCAGACAGATCCCGATGATCGGCAAGGTCGGATCGAGTCCTACCTCGCGGGCAAAATCCCCGAGGCGAACGGTGTGCATCTCATTGGAGTCGAACGACCCAACGTCGGCTGGTCACACGAGACCTGGCTGTTCGACGGCCACTGGACGGAGGGGTCCCGAGAGGTCTCCCGACCGCTGTGTCTGCGTCTCGATCCCGGCAACACGCTGTTACGGCACATGTCGAACCTCGAGACGCAGTTTCGGGTCTTGGAATGTCTCGCCACGACGCCTGTGCCGGCACCTCAGCCCTACTGGTATGAAGACGACACAGCGATCCTCGGTGCCCCGTTCATCGTGATGGAGCGCGCTCCGGGCACATGCCCAGATCCGTGGGGCACAACGGGACGACAATTCTACCAGGAGGCGGCACAGCGGGGCGTTCTGCCCGGCAGTTTCATCGGCGCCTTGGCCGCGCTGCACAACCTCGATTGGGAAGGTGCCGGCCTGTCGTTCCTCGGCGTGCCGAAGCCGGGTCGCGAATTCGCGCTGACCGAGTTGGCCAAGTGGCGCGCGTTGATCGAGGTGTCCGGCGACGTCGACGAGCCGGTGCTCACCGATCTCATCTGCTGGCTCCAGGAGAACGCGCCGAGCACCGAGCGTCTGGCCCTCATCCACGGCGCATACCGCACGGGCAACCTGCTGATCCATGAAGACCGGGTGAGTGCGGTGCTCGACTGGGAGACGCAAGCGATCGGCGACCCGATGTACGACGTGGCCTACGTGCTGTCGGATCTGAACCGAGAGGGCACCGACCTGCTGTCCAACCTGGTGCCCCGCGATCAATTCTATCGCGAGTACGAAGCAGCCACGGGCATCGAGATCGACGAAGAGCGGTGTCGCTACTACCAGCTGCTCTACTGCATGCGTTCGGTGGCGTTCTGGGTGAGCGCGTCCGGGTTGTACGCCGACGGATCGAGCAACGACCTGCGTCTTGCCCGAACGGCCTGGTCCATTCCTGTGGTGCTCGAGCGAGCGGCGCGCGAGCTTGGTTACTAACTCTCGATTACCATCAAAGGTCATGCCACAAGAGCCGAGCGCGCCGTTGCGATTCATTGAGAAGATAGCTGTTCCTCGCGCTGCGGACGTGCTGGCCGATCAGCTCCGCCAGCGCATCCTGACCGGGGAGATTCGGCCGGGCGAGCAGTTGCCCGCTGAGCGCGAGTTGGCCGAGCAGACGGGCTTGGGGCGTGCGTCGGTGCGCGAAGCACTTCGGCTGCTGGAGGGCGACAACTTGGTCGAGTCGAAGCTGGGCCGCAACGGCGGCTGGCTCGCCCGCCGACCAGGCGGCGAATCCGTTGCGCGTTCCATCGACGTGTTCATCCGTGGTCATCAGTTGCGGTTCACCTCGCTGTTGGAGGCGCGCGAGTCGATGGAGCCGGCCTGCGCGGCGCTAGCTGCGCGACACCGCACGGAGTCCGACCTCGCCGAATTGGACCGGCGTACCGCTCGTCTGAAGGCGAAGGTCGGTGACATCAGCGAGTATCTGCTCGAGAACTTGCGCTGGCACCTTGCAGTCGTCGACGCCAGCCACAACGAGCTGCTCATCGCGGTCATGTCGGCACTGTCCGACGCCATTCACGCCACCACCGACATCGCGAACTTCAACTCCGACGAGGTCAGAGCGGCGGCAGTGAAGGCTCACGACGGAGTCCTCGAGGCCATCAGACAGGGCGACGAGGACGCGGCGTACCGGCGAATGTATCGACACCTACACGCATTTCGACTACAGGCCACGGTTGTCCACGGCGGAATCGCGTTGACGTGAGCTGACCGCTCCGCCTTTCCCGACCCTTGCTGCGGCACGGGATGTCTGTCATACTGGTCGGACCTTTAGTCACTCCGAAAAGGAACGGCCACATGTCACAGCGACTTTTGTCTGAGGACGTCGATCGCGCTCTGGAGGATGCTGCGGCCGACGGCGACCGTCTCTGGCTGTCACCTGCTGATCTCGGCGACGTCACCGGATGGAATGCTGAAGCCACAAGGCTTGTGCCGCGACGAGGCGTGCATCCAACTGCCGCGCGACGGTTCATGGACCGATCCCCACGGTCGCGTGGATCTGACCGCTCTGGACAGCTGAACGTCTCGCCTGAGTTCTTCGCGGCACAAGATGCACTCGGTGACGCGCCATACCAGTCGCCAATCGACATGCCAGATATCGTCAGTGACCAGGATTCCCCATTGCGGTGAGCGGCGACCTGTGTGGCAAGCGGATCCTCGTCACCGGAGCAGCGAACGGAATCGGTCGTGCGTTGGCGCGACGCAGCGCCGATGGTGGATCGCACCTCACCCTCGTTGACCGTGATCCTGCGGTCCATGAACTCGCGTCTGAACTGGGAGCTCTCGGCGTCGACATCGACATCACCGAGCCGCACTCGGCCGAGCGCACGGTCGCCGCAGCAGTCGCCCACTGGGGAGGCCTCGACGGGCTCGCCAACGTCGCCGGAGTTCATCGCTCGGGTGATATCACCCAACTCGCCCCTGATGTGTGGGACCTCGTCATGGCCCTCAACGTCACCGCGCCGTTCCTGTGGGCACGGGCGGCCATGCCGGCCCTGCTCGACGGCGGCGGCGCAATCGTGAACGTCGGATCGATCTCGAGTGTGGCTGCCATTCCGGCCAGTCCCGCCTACGTTGCGTCGAAACACGCGCTCCTTGGCCTGACCAAGAGCATCGCCATCGACTTCGGCCGTCGGGGAGTGCGCGCCAACTGTGTATCGCCGGGATCCATCGAGACAGAGTTCCTCACCCGGTACCTGTGCGGCGACGAGGCCGCGCGGGAGCGGCTGGTGGAGCGCAACTTCGCCGGACGGCTCGGACAGCCGGAGGAGGTGGCCGAGTGCTGTGCCTTCCTCCTCGGCGATGGGGCGACGTTCATCAACGGCGAGAACATCGTCATCGATGGCGCCCGCACCGTCGCAACCTGACACCTCGGACCGCCATCGGTCTGTTGCCCTTCATCGGCCCACCCCATCTGGTGCCTTGACTCCGGCGATATCATCGGCCTATAATTTGGTCCTACCATTCGCTAAAGGGATGATGCCATGTGGCTGAGCCAGGGGGGAAGTGCATGAAAACGCACGCTGCAGATCCTCGGGTGTGCCGGCTCTCGGGGTGTCGTCTTGCTGTCAGCACTGTTGCTCGTCAACGTCGAACACGGCGTCGAGCGGCGCCGACAACTGGCCGCCGCGCGAAGCTTGGGTCGACGCTGTCATGTCCCCGGTAGAGATCACACTGCCCAAACTTGGCGAGACCGTCACCGAGGGCACCATTGTCCGATGGTGTAAACGAGTGGGTGACCGCGTGTCGCTCGAGGAATCGCTCTTCGAGGTGTCGACCGACAAGGTCGA
>JANOKQ010001005.1:0-3776 GCA_031419375.1 Acidimicrobiaceae bacterium | reverse complement strand
GCTCATACCCCGCCCCTGACGTCGTCAAACTGCTCGTCGTCAAACTGCTCGTCGTCAAACTGCTCGTCGTCAAACTGCTCGTCGTCAAACTGCTCGTCGTCAAACTGCTCGTCGTCAAACTGCTCGTCGTCAAACTGCTCGAGCACGACACGCCCGATCGGCATCGCCGCACTACACGCAGCAAAAGGGGCCGCCTGCGTGGGCAGCCTCCCCCTCGCTCATGCGGAACGATCAGTTGTTGCTGACGCGATCAGCGCTTGAGCTTGTCCTTCACGCTGTCGATCGCATCGCCGATCTTGTCCTTCGCCGTGTCAGCGGCGTTCTTGGCCTTGCCGGCACCTTCGTCGACCTTGCCCTCGCGCTTGAGGTCCTTGTCGTTGGTCAGGTCGCCTGCGGCCTGCTTGATCCGACCCTTGGCTTCGTCCATGTTTCCGTTGCTCATCGTGTGATCTCCTGTGTGAGGGCACCACTCGACAGATGCGGTGACGTGTGCTCAGTGATATCCGTCAACCGCCGGGTTCAAACCACCTCCGAACGCTGCCCGGGATCAGGTGACGAAGTCGAGCACTGGGTGCACCGCCGGCTGCTGTTGGGTGATGCAGTGGATGCCGCCGCCGCATTCGAACAGCGGACGGGCATCGATAGCCACGATCTCACGGTCGGGATACAGCGCTCCCAACGTGCGCGCCGCGTCGGCGTCGCGCGGATCATCGAAGCTGCACATCATGACGGCGCCGTTGCACACGTAGTGGTTGACGTATGACCAGTCGACCGGCTCGCTATCGACGTGGGTGACCATCGGGGCGATGAGCTCAACCACCTCCAACTGTCGGCCACGGGCGTCGGTCGACCCCCGCAGAATGGCGATGTTCTCCTGGCACACCTCGAAATCGGGGTGGGTGGGATCGGGTTGGCTATGCGCCACCACCAGACCGGGACGCGCGAACGCGGCGACGATGTCGATGTGCCCGCGCGTGCCGAGCATCTCGTAGTCGCGCGTCAGTCCGCGCGGCAACCAGACGACCTGCTCGACACCGAGTTGCGCCTTCAACTCGGACTCAACCTGGTCCGCATTCCAGCTGGGATTGCGGCCGGGATCGAGCTGCACCGTTGCCGTGATCATCACCGTGCCCTCGCCATCGACATGGATTCCACCGCCTTCGTTGACCATCGCTGACAGGAACGGCTCCGCACCGGCCAAACGGGCGGCAAGCTCCCCAACGTGTTGTTCGTTGGCGTAGTTGGAGAACCCCGCGTCGCCCCACGCGTTGAACGTCCATTGCGTCGCCCCCAGCCGCCCGTCGGAGTGAACGAGGAACGTGGGCCCGCTGTCGCGGAACCAAGCGTCGTCGGTCGGCGTTTCGTGAATGGTCACCGTTGGATCGACCATCTCGCGGGCGGCGGGTCCATCGCCGACGTTGCAGATCAGCGTCACCGGCTCGAACCTGGCGATCGTGTTGACGACGTCAGCCCACGCTCGCCGGTAGCGCCCGAGCGAACCGTCCGGATCGGTGCCGAAGGTCTCGTTGGCCGGGGGGAACTCCATCCATGTGCGTTCGTGCGGCGCCCACTCGGCAGGCATCGAGAAACCGGACTGTTGCGGAGTTGTCATCGTGGGTGCTTTCGTGATCACAGGAAGTACAAGCGGCTGAGCGACACCGAATCGGCGGGACCGCTGTACACGGGTTGGCCGTCGAGCACGACCGCTCCGGTGCGCGGATCGACATCGACCACACCGGTGCGGTCATTGTGGATCATGTCGGCGATACCGATGCTGCGGGTGTTACGCACCCCGACCCGGCGTCGTCTCGTGGTCATGTGGTCGTTGCCGACCGCCGCTGCGGCGCCGCTGACAAACGCGACCGACAGATCTGCGGCGGTCGCCCCGTACGAACCGAACTGCGGGCCGAGCACCAGCGGCTCACACGAGTCGGTGGAGGCGTTCGGGTCGCCGGTCACTCCAAATGCCGGGAACCCGGCCTTGAGAACGAGTTGCGGTTTGGCACCGAAATGATCGGGGCGCCACAACACGATGTCGGCCAGCTTGCCTACTTCGATCGATCCGATCTCGTCGGCAAGCCCATGAGCGATCGCCGGGTTGATGGTGAGCTTGGCGATGTAGCGCTGCACCCTGGAGTTGTCGTTGTAGGTGGGCCCGTCGTCGAGGGCGCGTTTCATCTGCGAGGCGAGCTGGAACGTTCGCCGCACGGTTTCGCCGGCTCGCCCCATGCCCTGCGCGTCCGATGACGTGATGCCGATCACGCCGAGGTCGTGGAGCACGCCCTCGGCACCCATCGTGCCCCCACGGATTCGGTCGCGCACCATCTCGTGATCGCTGTGCGAATGACGGTTCAGGCCATGCGCGGCGAAGATCATCTCGTAGTGCTCGTCGAGCGCGTCACGCCCGAACGGCAGCGTCGGGTTGGTCGACGAGCCGATCACGTTGGCCACGCCGGCCAGTTTCAACACGTTGGGTACGTGCCCGCCGCCACAGCCCTCGATGTGGAATGCGTGGATCGTCCGCCCGTCGAGCACTCGCAACGTGTCCTCCACGGACAGGCATTCGTTGAGCCCGTCGGTGTGCAGCGCCACCTGCACGTCGTGTTCGTCGGCCACCCGCAACGCCGTATCGAGGGCCCGGGTGTGAGCACCCATGTCCTCGTGCACCTTGAACCCGCACGCCCCACCCTCGACCAACGCCTCGACCAACGGCGCCTCGTGCGACGACGAGCCGCGGGCCAAGAAGCCGATGTTGACCGGCCACTGGTCGAATGCGTTGAACGCGTGCCGCAGCGCCCATGGCGAGTTGACTCCCACCCCCCACACCGGCCCGAACTCCTGCCCGATGATCGTGGTCACCCCGGCCGCGAGCGAGGCCTCCATGATCCGTGGCGACAACAGGTGCACGTGGGTGTCGATCGCCCCGGCCGTGGCGATCAGCCCCTCGCCGGAGATGATCGTGGTGCCGGTTCCCACCACTACCTCAACCGCGTCGAGGGTGTCGGGGTTGCCGGCCCGACCGATAGCGCAGATGCGCCCGTCGCGGATGCCGATCGACGCCTTGCCGATCGGGCGCAACGCGTCGATGATGACCACGTTCGAGATCACCAGATCGCACGTGTCACGCACGGCGGCAGCCTTCAGCAGCAGGCCATCGCGGGCCGTCTTGCCAAACCCGGCGAGGAACTCGTCACCGCGCCGCTGCGAGTCGTGCTCGATCTCGATCACCAACCCGGTGTCGCCGAGGCGCACCCGGTCGCCGAGCGTCGGCCCATGGATCGACGCGTACACACTCGGCGTGACGGCGTCGGGAAACTCGTGATCGTGGGCGACATCGCCGTCGAGATGGCGATGGGCGACGCCGTCGTGGACATGCTCGTGCCTGCTCACGACGTCGCTCCCAGGTAGCCCTGTGCTACGGCCCTGACCATCGCGGCATCGCGCACAGCGGGGTCATCGAGCGGCCCGTCGACCAGACCGGCGAAGCCGATCGCCACGCGCGCCCCGCCGATCGGCACCAGTGGTGCGACCACCGTCACACCGGGCCCGAACCGCAACGACGATCCCGCCGGGATCGCCAGGCGCATGCCATAGGCGGCACCGCGGTCGAAATCGAGGCGGGCGTTGACTTCGAAGAAGTGGAAGTGCGATGTGATGCTGACGGGCACGTCCGACGTATTGGTGACCGACAGGTACATCAGCCCGGGCAGCTCCACCGACTCGCGAGCAGCAGCAATCACGGCACCCGGGGCGTTCGCACCGAGGCCGGCGCCTTC
>JANOKQ010001004.1:0-4914 GCA_031419375.1 Acidimicrobiaceae bacterium | reverse complement strand
CACCGCCGGTGGCACCACCGCGAACTGTCGTTCGGGTTGCTCTACGCATTCAGCGAGTCGTTCGTCCTGCCGCTGAGCCATGACGAGGTGGTCCACGGCAAGGGCAGCATGCTCGCCAAGATGTCTGGTGACGACTGGCAGAAGTTCGCCAACCTGCGCGCCCTGTACGCGTGGATGTGGGCGATGCCGGGCGCGCCGCTGGTGTTCATGGGCGCCGAGCTCGCGGCGTGGACCGAGTGGAACGACACCGCCGGTTTGCCGTGGCACCTGCTCGACCACGCGCCGCACCGCGGGGTGCGCGATCTGGTGGCCAGCCTGAACGCCGAAGCGGCGCGGTGGCCCGCGGTGTGGGAGCGCGACCACGAGGCCACCGGGTTCCAATGGCTCGATGCCGACGATGCCGACCATTCGATTTTTGCCTTCCTCCGGTGGGCGCACGCCGGTGCGCACGCCGTCGCGTGCGTGGCCAACTTCACACCCGTGCCGCGTCCGGGGTATCGCGTCGGTGTGCCGTGGGTCGGCGAGTGGGCCGTGGTGCTCGACTCCGATGCAGCGCAGTTCGGTGGCAGCGGCTTCGGCGGAGCGCGCCCGACCATCTGGGCGACCGATCAGCCGTGGCACGGTCAGCCCGCGTCACTGCTGATCGACCTGCCGCCGCTGGCGGTGGCCTGGCTCGGCGCACACCGTCGCTAGCGTCGGTCGTTCTCTACAACGCTGCGTGACCACGGAGTGGTGATGTGCGACACGTGATGCATGACCCGGTGCTGCGTCCGGTGATCACCGCGAGCGTGGTGCTCGGCGCGGCAGTCGGGGTGTTCGGCATCTCGTTCGGAGTGGGTGCCGTGAGCGCCGGCGCGTCGGTTGCCCAGGCGTGCGTGATGTCGCTGCTGGTGTTCACCGGCGCCTCGCAGTTCTCTGCCGTGAGCGTGATCGGCGCCGGCGGATCGACGGTGTCGGCGCTATCGGGGGCATTGCTGCTCGCAGCCCGCAACGGGGCTTACAGCCTCACGATCGGCCGGCTGCTGCCCGGAAGCGTCGCGCGGCGGATGATCGCCGCGCAGCTCACCCTCGACGAGTCGACGGCGATGGCCGTCGCCCAACGTGAACCCCGCGCCCAACGCACCGCGTTCTGGATCACCGGGCTCAGCGTGTATGTGTTCTGGAACGCCGGCACGTTGGCCGGGGCGTTGATCGGTACGGCGGTCGACCCGGTCACGTTCGGGTTGGACGCGGCGTTCCCGGCCGGGTTCGTGGCGATGGTGTGGCCGGTGCTCGCCCACCGTCGCGGCCGCATCGCCGCCGGGCTCGGTGCGGCGATCTGTTTGGCGCTGATCCCAGTCGCCCCTGTGGGTGTGCCGATCCTGTGCGCCTCGCTGGCGATTCTCGTCGGCATCCCGGTCGGGCATTCCCCCGAACACGCCCCCGGTCGTTCCCCCGAGACCGCGACATGAGTTGGGCGCTCGTACTGGGACTGGCAGCGGGCGCCTACGCGTTCAAGCTGCTCGGGTTCTTCGCCATTGGCCAACGCGAGATCCCGCCGGTGATCGAACGGTGCATGGCCCTCATTCCGGCGGCGCTGATCACCGCATTGATCGTCAAGGACACCTTCGGTGACGGCCAGCACCTCCAAATCGACGAACGCATACTCGGCGTGGCCGCGGCAACCGTCGCGGTGTGGAGGCGGGCGCCGTTCGTCGTGGTGATCGTGCTCGCTGCTGCGGTGACCGGAGGAGCGCGGGCGATCACCGGCGCGTGAATCTCAGCCCTGCCCAGCCCAGTTCGACTCAGCCCAGCTCGACGAGCCGTGTCAGCTCGCGCAGGTTGCGCCGCCACAGCGGGCCCATCAGGGCGGTTCCCCCAACCCGAGCGCCAAGCCGCCCACCGAGCCACCACGGGAAGCGAAGCTGCTCGGACCACGTGAACCGGGTTCGCCGGTCGAGGTCGATCGACTCGAGGGTGAACCGGCCCGTACCCGTGACGAGACCGGTGTGGCGCACCCCGATCACCAAGCCCGGGTCCCATTCGGTGATCTCCATGTGGTCGACCAGGCGCACCGGCCCGATCTTGGTGTCGCAGTCGAAGCGCGTCCCGACACCGCGGGTCTGATCCGTGGTGAAACGGATCGCGACGGCGTCGTGCATCCACCGCACATGATCCTCCACTGGTTCGACCACGGCCCACACTGACTCGACCGAGGCGTCGATCTCGATGCTGACGGTAATCATCGCTGACCGACCGGTCAGGCGTGCACGGCGATGGTGCGGAGCTGCTCGGCGGCGAGCTCGGGCGGCATGATGTTGATCAGCACGCCGGTGCCCCGCTCGAACCCAGCCGTGGTGGTGAGCTTTGGCAGGATGCTCACGTACCAGTGAAACGCCCCCGTGTAGTGGTGCGGGGCGGTGCGGAACACGAGGTTGAACGACGGTTCACCGATCGCTTCGTGGAGGTGGGCGACGGCGTCGCGAATGGCGATGCCCATTGCCGCCAGTGTGGCGTCGTTGGAATCGGTGAGATGCATGTCGTGGCTGCGCGGGATGATCATCATCTCGAACGGCGACCCGCTCCAGAACGGACAGATGCACACGATCTCGTCGTTGGAGAACACAACCCGTTTGCCGTCGACGAGCTCGGCTTCGACCGTGGCGCACAGGATGCACCCGCCCTCGAACCGGCTGAAGCCGCGCTGCTCTTCGAGCACTTCGCCCGGCACGAACGGCAACCCGAGGAGCTGGCCGTGCGGATGGGCGAGCGACGCCCCGGCCTCGCGGCCGTGGTTGATGATCGCCTGTGTGAAACGCAGGTTTGGTTGTGCGGCGTGCTCATTGAAGCGGTGCTGCAACACCCGCATCAGGTTCGCCGCGCTGGCGTCGCTGAGGTTCTGTAGGCCGCCGTGGTGGTCGGGGGTGAACACGAACACCTCGTGAATACCGCTGGCCTCTGCCTCGACGTGCACCGGGCCGAGATGGTGGACGGAGAACGGCTCCTGGCCGGCGAACGCTGGATACAGGTTGGGCAACACCCGCATTTCCCAGCCATCGCCCTGATCGAGCGTTTCCAGCGCGGGGGCGGTGACGTCTTCGTTGCCCGGGCAAAACGGGCACGGCCGACCAAGGTCGGACTCGACATCGGCCGTTGGGGGAGCGAAGTCCGAAGGGCGCTGTGCCCGCTCGGCCACGATCGTGACCCACCGGCCGGTGAGAGGGTTCAGACGAAGTTGACTCACAGCACATTCATCGTACGTCGCCGAAGGGGCTCGCGTCCGACCACCTCACCGATTTCACACCGCCGCCGCAGTGTCGTCGGGCACACCGGAGGTGGCCTCGCCGGTCCGGTAGACGCTGACATGGGCGTCGCTGGCGTCGCTGAACACCGCGCCCGAGAAATCGGCCCAGCGCTGGTGCAAGGCAAGCCCGGACCGCCTGGCGAAGCCGTCGAGTTCGTCGGGGCTGGCGTAGCGAATCGCCCACGGCCGGAGTCGAATCCCCCCCATTTCGGTGATTTCGATGAACTGGCCCTCGGCGCGCTGTTGGGCGTGGTCATCGCGGCTCGCGCTGAGCACAACCCGATCCACGCTCATCGATCGCACAGTGACGCGCGACTCGGTGCTGACGCCATCTCCGCCGCCGTCGTTGATGGCGTCAGGGTTCGACCGTGGCACGAACGCCTCGACGACGAACGAGCCCCCTGGGGCGAGCCGCGATGCGACTTCGGTGAAGCAGCGCTGTTGACGGTCGCGCTCGAGCAGGTTGAACACCGTGTTGTACGCGGCGAGGACGACATCGAAGGGCCCGGACGGCATGTCGTCGACCATGTCGCCGCAAACCGCATGCACGCGACCCCTCTGTTCGGAAGGGGCCTGTTCGTTTGGGGCCTGGTCGTTGCGAGCCGGGTCGTTGCGAGCCTGATCGTTGCGGGCGAGCAGGTCGAGCATCTTCGCGCTGGCGTCGATCCCGGTTGTGTGCAACCCGGCTGCAGCGAGCGGGATTGCGAGGCGACCGCTGCCGACACCGAGCTCGAGGACCGAGCCGCCAGGGGGTGCCAACTGTGCGATCAGGCCCACTGTGGCGTCGACATCGCCGAGGTCGCGGTACCAGTCGTCATAGATATCGGCGAACGCATCGCCGTAGGACGCCGAGTGATAACCACGCATCGCCCCAGTTTCGACCAGAATGGCGACCGTGGCGTGGATCGGCATCGAAGAGGCGGCCCCGCAGCCGATTCGGACCGGTCAACGTGGGGGGCGTACCGACCCCGCTTCGCCGTCGATGAAGCGTCACGAGCGGCCGGTGCTGGGCCCGTTCGATCTCGCCAGCACCGTGTTCCAACGGCACACCCGCGAGGTCGTATTGGGCGCAGCGGTGTTCGTCGTGCCCGCCGTCGTGTTCAACCTGGTTGCGTCACGATTCGTGTTCGCCCGATTCTCCGATTTCGACCAGGTTGCCGTCTCGATACCCGAACTGATCGGTGGGGTCGAGGCAGCGACGGGTGCAGAAACGCTCCTGGCGTTCCTCGCAGTCGTGATCAACAGCTTGTCGGTGGCTCTTGCCGGCGGCTATCTCGCCGCATTCACGCTCCGACGGAGCCTGAACCTCGATGTAAGCGTGAGGTCTGTGCTCAGTGCCACCGCGGGCCGTATCCCGGCGTTGCTCGTCGCCTGGCTGGTTGGCCATTCGTGGCTGGTCCTCGGGTCGTTGGCCTTGGTGCAGTTGTCGGGGGGCGACCTCGCCGTGTTCGCCGTGTTCGCCGCGCCATTGGGGTTGTGGCTGATGACGTTGACCCTGTTGGCCTCGCCGGTGATCGTGATCGAGCGGCTCGGACCGATTGCCGGGTTGCGCCGAGCGGCGCGCCTCGCCCGCCGCCCGGCGGGTCCGGCATGGTCGGTGGTGGTGTTGGGTGTGGTGATCGGTGGAGGAC
>JANOKQ010001003.1:0-2994 GCA_031419375.1 Acidimicrobiaceae bacterium | reverse complement strand
CCGTTGGTCACCGGGCGCGGTGCGGCCTGGCTGGCTGCATCTGGAGTGCTGGAGTGCCGGCCAGCCACACCTGCGACGTGGAGGTGTTGGCGGCAATGTCGACCCGTGACACGACGAAGGCGATCTGCGTTCCGTCGGGGGACACCGCAGGCGCGCTGGCCTGGACGACCGACCCGATGAACCGCTCGGCAAGCTCACGATGAATCATTGGGCAGCACCGTACCCGCAATCAAGTCAGCGCATTTCGAGACAAGGCGAGCGGGATCGCTTGGCCCGCGTAGACCTGCTCCACTATCGAATCTACGGCAGCTCGAGGTGTAGGCCGCGTTCGTGCGCGTCGACCGAATCGAGCAGCGCGTTGGTTGCCGCAAGCTGACCGTCCGTGGCTGCCCGGTCCATCCACGGCATCGCTGACGACCAGGACCATGCGTACATCAACACGTCGGCGAGGGCTCTGATGTCACCATCAGATGTCGTCGCGCGCCGTAATCCGGCGACGTATTCGTTGCGGAGCACGGTTGGGATCACGATCCGACAGGCACCGACGGCGGACAGCTCGGCGTTCATCATCAGCCGGGCGACTCGCCCATTCCCGTCGGTGAAGGGATGCACTTCGGCGACGACGAACATCATGTATTCGGCCCGCGGGAATCCCGGCGGGATCTCTTCGAGGTCGGCCAGGCTGCGTAGCAGCGTGCCAGTCACCAGATTGTGGTCTACGAATGTGATTGCGCTGACCCGATTGTTCTCGTCCCTCACCTCCCCGGGCCCGATCTCCGGTCGGCCCACCATGACAGTCCGATGCCTGGCGCGCATGATCTGCTCGATTTCGTCGGCGTCGGTTGATGTGGACGCACGATCCAACGGGTCAACGACACAGCGGTGTGTGCCGAGGATGTCGTGTCCGTCGGCAGGGCGAGGCGCCGGCGGCTGCTGGGTCTCGAATGTTCAGACCGACAAAGTTGCGGGTGTGGTGACCCGGGTGGGCCTTCGACGCAGGGCCCTCTGCGAACTTTGTCGGTCTCGACAGGTTGGGCGTGTTCAGACCGACAAAGTTGCGGGTGACGGCGACACCGGGTGACGGCGATGCGGGTTGGCGGCATCCCAACATTGCGTCCGGGAGGATGTGGCAGCATCGGGTCATGGAACGCGCTGAATTGCTTGCTGTGCTTGAACGAGAGGGCATCGCCTTCGGTGATGCGTGCGCGGCGGCGTCGCTTGATGCGCCCGTGGAGTCGTGCCCCGGGTGGACGGTGGCCGATCTGGTGTGGCACCTGTGCAGGGCGCACGACTTCTGGCGCGCGGTGGTGGCCGACCGGCTCGTCGATCGGAAGGCGTACACGGAACCCGAACGCCCGGCCGCCGACGATCTGATCGCCTTCTATCGCAACGGTTTGACGGCGGTACACGAGGTGCTCACTGCGACCGAATCGACCATCGAGATCTGGACGTGGTCGGCCGACAAGACGGCTGGGTTCGTGATCCGGCGGCTGGCGCATGAGACAGCGGTGCACCGCTGGGATGCCGAGCACGCCGCTGGTCGCAGCAACGACCTCGAAGCCGAGCTTGCCAGCGATGGCATCGACGAGTTCCTCACCCACTTCCTCGGCGACATCCGGCCGGATGCAGAGCCCGTTTCCGGCTCGGTGCACATACATTGCCAGGACGTCGCCGGCGAGTGGACGCTGCGCCCCGTCGACACCGACGCGCCGTCTGGCTCTGGCTTCGATGTCACCCGCGAGCACGCCAAAGGGGACTGCGCGATCCGCGGTTCAGCGAGCGACATCCTGCTCGCGCTGTGGCGGCGCATCCCGCTCACCGCTGGCACGCTCAACTTCGCCGGCGACCAGGCGATGGCCGAACGCTTCGTCGCCCGCACAAGCCTCGGCTGAGCGGAACCCATATTAGTTCGGCTAAGCTAAGTTTATGCCGACGACGGTGGTGAACACCCATGAAGCCAAGAGCCGTCTCTCGGAACTGATCCGCTTGGTCGAAGAGGGCGAGGAAGTGATCGTGGCCCGGAACGGCACGATGGTGGCCAAGATCATTCCGTGGCCGCAACGTCGTGCGGAGCGCGTCTCGGGTGCGTGGAAAGGCAAGATCACGTACCACGAACTCGACAGCGTTGGAACAGACCCAGACGTGCTGGCACTGTTCGACGAGTCGACGGACTCGATGTGAGACTGCTGCTCGACAGCCACGTCGCACTCTGGTGGCTCGGCGACGACGTGCAACTGGCCCGCCAGGCACACGCCACGATCTCGGCCGCCGACGAGGTGTTCATTTCGGTGGTGACGCCGTGGGAACTCGGCATCAAACGGGCGAGTGGGAAGATCACGCTTCCTGATGGTCTGGTTCCTCAGCTGATCGCGGCCGGTTTCGAGATGCTTCCCGTCCGCCCCGAGCATGCCGTTGCCGCACCCGCCCTCCCGGCACATCATGGCGACCCGTTCGATCGAATGTTGATTGCCCAGGCGATGTCCGAGCAACTCGTCATCGTGACCGCCGACCGGCAGTTCAAGTCCTACGACGTGGAACTCGTCGAGGCCCGGGCCTAAACAGCCGCAGCGGCGTCGGACGCGTGGAAAGGTACGGCTACTCGGCGATGCCGACGGGGGAGCCGTCGATGATCTGGTCGAGGTACTCGCTGAGGCCGTAGCCGACCCGGCCATCGTAGGGCCCGGACTCGACAGTCCAGCGGGTGAGCCCTTCGCTGATCCGGGTCATCAGCCAGTTGCCGTCGGGGTCCTGGCGGCGGTTGCGCAACGGGATCAGATCGACCACCTCGCCACGAAAGCGCCACTCCCGCCCCGATCGTGACGAGCGCAGCACGCCGGTGACGCGCTCGTGGTAGCTCTCCTCGCCACGGGTGTCGGTGCTGATCGTGACGTCGTCGCAGTAGTGCATCGCCCCCTGCTCCCATACGAACCCGCGCAGACCGTGGCCGTCGATCGCCCACTCCCGGTCACCGACCCGGATCGAGCCGGTGCCGCG
>JANOKQ010001002.1:0-9833 GCA_031419375.1 Acidimicrobiaceae bacterium | reverse complement strand
GGTTCATCACCGCGCCTGGCCGCCAGCGGTTCGTCTCGAACAACGTCGCCAGGGCGCGACACTTTCTCACCACCGGTTCGCCACCGCCGCGCTGAGGTCCAGACCGCGGGCCGCTGATCTGCGCGGAAACGGCGATGCTTGCCGTTGATGCTTGCGGGACGGAGGCGCTCGGTTGCTACCGTTTGCGCCGTGGCTCTCTCCCCTTCGCCCGATATCACGCTCGCTGCACTCGATGGCGATGCGCGCCCGCTTGAAGAGTGGCTCACCACGTTCCACCTCGCCAGTGTCGTGCTCGATCCCTACACCAACGAAAGCGCGTGGATACTGAAGACCGCGGCGCGCATCCTCGACGGGTTCCGCGGTTCCGACGCCAGGGTGAACTTCGTGCTCACCTGCCCGAAGTCCGAGGCTCGGGCGTTCCTCGGCCCGCTCGCCGATTCGTTCCTGGTGTACTGCGACCCGGATCGCGCGTTCGTCAAGTCGTTGGGGCTCAGCGAGCTACCGGCGTTCGTGTTCGTGCGGACTGACGGCACGGTGCAAGCTGCGGCCGAGGGCTGGAAGTCGGGCGAGTGGCGTGCCGTCGCCGAGGCAATCGCGACCGCCACCGCATGGTCACGACCGAACATCCCCGTCGCCGGCGACCCGGGACCGTTCCACGGCACGCCGGCGCTCGGCTGACTGCACCGGGTTGACAGAACCAGGCTGAACCCAGCAGTGCCGATACCTGAATCCGTCGCCGACCTGCCGGTCATCGATGTCCTCGCCGCCCTCGGCGTTGCGCTCGGCGACGGCACCGCCGCCGTGCTCGTTGCCCCGCCGGGTGCCGGTAAGACCACCGTCGTACCACTGTGGTTGCTCGATCAGGCATGGCTCGGGCCGCGCAAGATCGTGATGCTCGAACCGCGCCGCCTCGCCACACGTGCGGCGGCGCGGCGCATGGCTTCGTTGCTCGGCGAAGCCGTCGGAGACACCGTTGGGTATCAGACCCGCGACGAGCGCCGCATCGGGCCCGGAACCCGCATCGAGGTGGTGACCGAGGGCGTACTCACACGGCGACTGCAGAACGACCCGGAGCTGACGGGTGTGGCGGTCGTGATCTTCGACGAGGTCCACGAACGCAACCTGCCCACCGACATCGGCTTGGCCCTCGCGCTCGACGTGCAGGCGGCGTTGCGGCCCGACCTGCGGCTGCTGGCCATGTCGGCCACACCCGACACCCGCAAGCTCGTCGCCATCCTCGGCGTGCCAGGCGGCGGACAGGCAGCCGTGGTCAGCAGCGACGGGCGCGAGCACCCCGTCGAGATCCGTTCGCTCCCGATGAAGCCCGGCAAGGGGGTACGCATCGAACCGGCAGTCGCCGATGCGGTGCTCACCGCGCTGCGTACCGAGCCCGGCGACGTCCTCGTGTTCCTCCCGGGGATCGGCGAGATCCGCCGGGTGGAATCGCTGCTGCGCGACCGGGTGGGACCCGACGTCGACCTGCGCCCCCTCGCCGGTGCGCTCACCCTCGCCGAGCAGGACGCAGCACTTGCGCAGTCGCCCCCCGGTCGGCGGCGGGTGGTGCTGAGCACCGACATCGCCGAATCGTCGCTCACCGTCGCCGGGGTGCGTGTGGTGGTCGATGCGGGGCAGGCGCGGGTGCCCCGCTTCGATGCCCGCTCGGGGATGACCCGCCTGGCCACCGTCACCACCAGCCGCGCCTCATCGGATCAGCGTGCCGGGCGGGCCGGGCGCACCGAGCCCGGTGTGGCCTACCGGCTGTGGAGCAAGCTCGAGCACAACACACGCCTCGCCCACCTCCCCGCCGAGATCACCCAGGCCGATCTGTCCGGGCTGGTACTGGAACTCGCCGCGTGGGGTGCCGCCGCCGACTCTCTCGCGTTCATCGACCCGCCGCCGCCGAAAGCGCTGCAGGCCGCTCGCACGCTGCTGCGCGAACTCGAAGGGCTCGACCCGACCGGAGCGATCACCCCGCAGGGGCGGGCAATGATGTCGCTACCGGTGCATCCACGCCTCGCCCGGATGATCGTGGCGGCACCACCCGTCGACCAGCCCCTCGCCTGCATCGTCGCCGCGCTGATCGACGAACGTGACGTGATGCGCGGCCGCCTCGATGACTTGCCGTGCGACCTGGCATTGCGCGTCCGCCTGGTCACCGGCGATACCCGCGACGACCGCGCCGACCGGCGGGCCATCGAGCAGGTGCGCGACCGCGCGCTCGGGATTGCCGAACGGGCGAGAGTGCGGTTGGTGATCGCCGATGTCGACGCCGCCCGCTGCGGCGCGCTGCTCGCCCTCGCCTACCCCGACCGCGTTGCTACGCGACGTAGCCAGCCGGGCCAGTTCCAGCTGCGCGGCGGTGGCGGCGCGTGGATCGCAAAAGACGACCAGTTGGCCAGCGAGCAGTTCATCGTGGCCGCCGATCTCGACGGCAACCGCACGTCGGCCCGGGCCCGCCTGGCGGCCGCACTCGACTCGCACGAGTTGGAGACGATGCTGGCCAACGACATCGAGCGGCGCGAGACGTTGCTGTGGGACAAGGCGGCGAACGACCTCGTCGTGCGCGTGGAATCGCGGCTTGGCAACATGGTGCTCAGCGATGCGCGGCGGCCTCCGACGGTCGGCCAGACAACGGTCGAAGCGCTCGTGGAGCGGGTCCGCGCCACCCGGCTGGGTCAACTCGACATGGGCCTCGCCGACGGATTCCGGGCCCGCGTCGCATTCGTCGCCAGGTGTCAGCCCGACGCAGGTTGGCCCGATCTCGCCGACGCCTCGCTCGTTGCCACGCTCGCCGACTGGCTCGCGCCCTACCTCGGCCATGCCACCGGGCGGGCCGATCTCGACCGGCTCGACGTCGCCATGCTGTTGTCGAACCTGCTCAGTTGGGATCAGCAGACCCGGCTCACCGAGCTGGCACCGGCGACGCTCGGCACCGGCCAGGACAGCGAGAAGTTGGGTGGCACATCACGGCTGGGTGGCCGGCGCGTGCCCATCGACTACACCCGCGACCACCCGACCGCGTCGGTGCGCGTGCAGGACCTGTTCGGTACCACGGTGCATCCGACCGTCGGCGATGGCGTTCCGGTCACGCTGGAGCTGCTCTCCCCCGCCGGCCGCCCGGTCCAGATCACCAGTGATCTGCCGGGGTTCTGGAGCGGTTCGTGGGCGCAGGTGCGCAAGGAGATGGCCGGCCGGTACCCGAAGCACCAGTGGCCACTCGATCCGGGCGTGTCTCCACCGAAGCGGCTCAAGGACCGGTGAGCCAGCACCTAGAATCGACCGCCATGTCCCCGGCGAGCGATCCCCGTGCCGCCGCGCTGGCGGGCACCACGTGCGTCGTCACCGGCGGGCTCGGCTTCATCGGCTCCAACCTCGTCCACCGCCTCGCCGCACTCGGTGCCCGGGTCCGGGTGATCGACGCGCTCGTGGACGGTCACGGCGGCGACATCCACAACCTCGCCGGCGGTCCGGGGGAGGGCACGCTGATGGACGGCGACGTCCTGCGCGCCGACATCGGCGACCCCCGCGTGGGGGAGGTGGTGGAGGGTGCCGATGTGGTGTTCAACCTTGCCGGTCAGGTGAGCCACACCGCTTCGATGACCGACCCCGAGCGCGATCTGTACCTCAACACCATCACCCATGCCCGCTTCCTGGAAACGCTGCGAACCGTGAACCCGCGGGCGCGTGTGGTGCACGCCTCCACCCGTCAGGTGTACGGCCGACCGATCCGGTTCCCCGTCGACGAGCAGCACCCGACCCGGCCGGCCGACGTCAACGGGGTCGCCAAGCTTGCCGGCGAGCAGTTGCACCTCGTCTACGCGCGCGCACACGGCATGGCCATCACCACACTTCGCCTCACCAACGTGTACGGGCCGCGCCAACGCTTGACCAGCAACGAGCTCGGCTTCCTGCCCGTGTTCATCCGCAGGGCCCTGCTCGGCGAGACCATCGAGTTGTTCGGCACCGGCGAGCAACGCCGCGACTGCCTGTTCGTCGCCGACGTCGCCGACGCGCTCATCTGCTGCACGGGCGACGCCGGTGTCGGCCAGGTGTACAACGTTGGCCACCCGAATCACCACGCGCTCGTCCACCTGGCGGCGCTGGCGGCCCGCCTCGCCGGCGCTGGCTCGGATGTGAAATCGATCGACTGGCCGGAACAGCACAAGCGGATCGACATCGGTTCGTTCGAATCCGACAGCAGCGCGATCGCCCGTGACGTGGGCTGGACAGCCATCACCGATGTCGAACACGGCCTGGCGCGCACCATCGATTTCTACCGGGAGCACACGTGGTACCTGTCGTCGATCTGAGCCGCCACGGGCTCGTCGCGGCAGATCAGTTCGGCGAACGGGTTGCCGACATCGTGCGCCGTGGCGTGTACCTGCTCGGCCCGGAGACCACAGCATTCGAAAGCGAGTTCGCCGGATGGCTCGGCGCAGTCCACGCCGTCGCCGTGTCGTCGGGCGCGTCGGCGCTGCAACTTGCGCTCGCCGCGCTCGATATCGGTCCCGGCGACGAGGTGATCGTGCCGGCCTTCACCGCCGTGCCGACGGCCGCGGCCGTGTGTGCGCTCGGGGCGATCCCGGTCCCCGTCGACGTGGAAGCCCACAGCGCCAACCTGGACCCGGCACTGGTCGGCGCAGCGATCACCGGCCGGACCCGGGCGATCATCGCGGTGCACCTCTACGGCCGACCGGCAACACTTCCCGAGGCCGGACTGGCGGCCCGTGTACCGGTCGTGGAGGACGCCGCCCAAGCCCACGGGGCGGTCCGCGACCACGGTGCGTCGGCAGCGGTTTGCTACAGCTTCTACCCCACCAAGAACCTCGGTGGGATCGGCGACGGCGGCGCCGTGGTCACCCGTGACGCGGCGCTGGCCGAACGGGTGCGCAACCTACGCGTGCACGGCATGACCGAGCAGTACCGGCACGAAGCGGTCTCGCAGAACTTCCGCATGTCGGAGGTGGAAGCCGCGTGGCTGCGGCTCGGCCTTCGCGAACTGGACCGCTGGACGCAGCGCCGACGCGACATCGCCAGGCGCTACCGGGCTGCGGCTCCGCAGCTGCGGTGGCAGGCCGATCACGCCGACCACGTGTACCACCTGTGCGTCGCTCGCGTGGCCGGCCGCGACCGGGTTCGCGCCGGGCTCGGCGATGCCGGGGTGGCCACCGCCGTGCACTACCCGCACGCGCTCACCCAGCAGCCCGCGTACCGGCGGTTCACCCGTACCGCCTGCCCAGTTGCCGAGATGTGGGCCGCGGAGTGCCTGTCCGTGCCATGCTTTCCCGACCTGACAGAGGCCGAGATCGCTACGGTCGAGGCCACCCTGGCCGACATCTCCCCCGACGATCGCTGAGCTTGATGCCTACACCCTCCCCCCACGTCATGAGCGTTTCGGCGATGTTCCCGTGTTACAACGATTCCACCACCATCGGCGGCCTCGTCGACGATGTGTACTCGACCCTGTTGCCGCTCGTTGCCGATATCGAAGTGATCGTGGTCAACGACGGCTCGTCCGACGGTTCGCGTGAGGTCCTCGACACCATGGCCGATACCAGGGCGTGGTTGCGCGTGGTCCATCACGAAGCCAACCGCGGCTATGGCGGGGCGTTGATCACCGGTTTCGAAACCGCGCGCCACGACTGGATCTTCTACACCGACGGCGACGCCCAGTACGACGCCACCGAGGTCGCCAAGCTCGTCCCGCTGGCCACCGCCGCCGTCGACGTCGTCCAGGGTTACAAGATCGGGCGCGGCGACCCGCTGTACCGCAAGGTGATCGGGCGGGTCTACCACCGTGTGGTGAAGGTGCTGTTCCGCCTGCCGGTGCGCGACACCGATTGCGACTTCCGCCTGTTCCGCCGCCAACTCATCGTCGATCGCCCGCTCACCTCGACCAGCGGTGTGATCTGCGTGGAGATGATGCGCAACTTCTCCACCGGCGGGGCGCGCTTCGTCGAGACGCCCGTGCACCACTACTTCCGGGCCGAGGGCCGGTCGCAGTTCTTCCGCGTCCCGGCGATCGCCCGGAGCGCGCGCCAACTCCTCGCGCTGTGGATGCAAATGGTGGTCCGCCGTGCGCGATGAGGATTTCGAGAACCTGGCCCATCTGGAAGACACGTTCTGGTGGTTCGCCGGCATGCGCCAAGTGCAGGCCGCGCTGCTCGATCCGGTGGTCGAGCAGGCCCGCCCGTTCCTGCGCCCCGAGGCCGAACGGGTGATCCTCGATCTCGGTTGCGGCACGGGTGGCAACCTCACCTGGTTGCGCCGCTACGGCGCAGCGGCGAGCATCGGCGGTCTCGACGTGGTCGAGCAGGCGCTGCGGTTTTGCCAGTCGCGCGGCGACCGCAACGTGGTGCTCGCCTCAGCCACCCACCTTCCGTACGCCGACGAGAGTTGCGACATCGCCACGAGTTTCGATGTGCTGGTACAGATCCCCGGCGACGGCGGCGACGATCTGGCGATGACCGAGATGTACCGGGTGCTGCGCCCCGGCGGGGTGGCCTTCGCCCGCGGCGCAGCGTACGGATGGATGCACAGCGGCCACGACGTGGCGCTGCACACGCAGCGCCGCTACACGCTGCGCGAGATCAGCAATCTCGCCGAGCGGGCCGGCTTCGAGGTGGTCCGGCGCACATACGCGAACAGCGTGCTGTTCCCCGTTGCCGCGGTGCGCAGGCTCGTGCTGATGCGCATCGGGGCTGCCGCATCGGATTCGGATGTGAAGCCGATGCCGCGCGGGTTGCGCTGGACCAACCGCCTCCTCACCAGCGCACTCCGCCTCGAAGCACGCGTGCTCTCGCAGCCGCGGGCCCGTCTGCCATTCGGCCTGTCCACCAACGTCGTGCTGCGCAAGCCGGCCGCGTCCGGCGCGGGGCACACGGCCGGACGCGCGGTCAGCCCATGAGCGGCCTCGCCGCGCTTGCCGAACGCCGGTCGCGTTGGGTGTGGTCGTGGCTGCGCACCGATGCGGCCGCGGCGTGGACGTTCCGGGCTGCGCTCGTCCTGACCGTGCCGGTCATGTACGTGGTCGGCCGACGGCAGTGGTTCATCCGCGACGACTGGGCGTTCCTGGTGACACGCAACCAGATCCGCGACCAGTACGGCTGGGACGAATGGTTGCTGCTTCCCACGGTCGGGCATTGGATGACGGCCCCGCTGCTGATCTATCGCGGCATCGAAAACGTGTTCGGGATCGATTCGTACTGGCCGTTCCTGTTCGTCAACATGGCCCTCCACGTGCTGATCGTGCTTGCCGTGCGGGCACTCTGCCGCAGGGCGGGCGTTCAGCCGTGGACCACCACGCTGGTATGCGCCGGGCTGCTCGTGTTCGGTGCCGGGTGGGAAAACATCGTGTTCGCGATCCAGATCACCTACGGGTTGTCACTGCTGGCATTCCTCGTGCAGATGTTGCTCGTCGATCACGACGGACCCGTCGATCGGCGTGATGTGGCCGGTGCGGCGCTGGCCATCGTCGGGGCGATGTCATCGGGGTTCGGGCCGTTCTTCCTCGTCGGCATGACGGTGCTGTTGACCCTACGTCGGCGCTGGATCGCGCTTGCCGTGGCGGTCGTGCCGTCGGCGATGATCCAGGCCTGGTGGTGGCTCGCGTGGGGCGACCGGTCACCGGAGGCATCGAGCAGCGGCGCCGTCGCCCAGATACCCGCATACGCAGTGCGCGGCACCGTCGCCGCGTTCGGCAGTCTGGCCGGTATCGCCGCACTCGGCGGCATCGCCGCCGCAGCCGCGCTGGGCGTGGCGATGTGGCGCCGCCCCGGTTGGCGCGTACAGAGCATGCTGATCACGCTGTGGCTCACCACCGCGGCGATGTATGTGGGCCTCGGTACACAACGCGCTGCGCTCGGCGTCGACAACGCAGCAGCGTCGCGCTACCAGTACATGGGTGCGATGTTGATGGCCGCGGTGTTCGCGCTCGCGGTCGATCAGCTGCGCAGGGTGTCGGCCGAGGCCGCGTGGGTCGGCCGTGCGGTGCTGATGATCTCGATCGTGCTCGGCCTCGGGGCGCTGCGCACCAACAGCGCGGCATGGGGCATCCGCGCTGACGCGGAACGACGCACGCTCGACCTGATCGCCGGTTCGGGACTGGCCACGCAAGCCGACCCCGAGCACCAGCCGATCTCGTTCAGCCCCGATGTGCGGGTGTCCACGATCGCTCACCTCGTCGCGCAGGGAGCGATCACGCCCCGTGCGCCGACAACGCCCGAGGAACTGGCGCTCGTGCGCTCCGCGCTCGGGCTCGCCCCGTGAACGCTGCGGCGCAGCGCACTTTCTGACCAACCCATCGCCGCCCTAGCCTGAGCACATGCCTGAGTTTGCCTTCACGGAGCTGCTGCCGCTCGGCCCGGATACCACCGAGTACCGCATGCTCGGCACCCAGGGCGTGTCCACCGTCGACACCCCACTCGGAACGCTGCTGCGGGTCGACACCGAAGCGATCACCATGCTCACCCGCGAGGCGATGCACGACATCGCCCACTTCCTGCGATCCGACCACCTGCAACAGTTGCGCAACATCCTCGACGACCCCGAAGCCAGCGACAACGACCGCTTCGTCGCGCTCGATCTGTTGAAGAACGCCAACATCGCCGCCGGCGGCGTGCTGCCGATGTGCCAAGACACCGGCACGGCGATCGTGAAGGCGAAGAAGGGCCAGATGGTCATCACCGTCAATGCCGGCTCAGGCGCGGGTGCCGGGGAGACCGGGGGCGACGAGGCGGCGATCGCCCGTGGCGTGTACGACACATTCCTCACCTCGAACCTGCGGTACAGCCAAATGGCCCCGCTCACCATGTACGACGAGCGCAACACCGGCACCAACCTGCCCGCCGAGATCAAGATTGCCGCGGTCGACGGCGACACCTACAAGTTCTTGTTCATGGCCAAAGGCGGCGGCAGCGCAAACAAGAGCTACCTGTTCCAAGAGACCAAGGCGCTCCTCAATGAAAAGACGTTGCTGCCGTGGATCTTCGAGAAGATGAAGACGCTCGGCACCTCGGCCTGCCCGCCGTACCACCTCGCCGTCGTCATCGGCGGTACGTCGGCCGAGATGGCGGTCGAGACCGCCAAGCTGGCCAGCACGCACTACCTCGACACGCTGCCCACCACCGGTTCGATCGGTGGACACGGGTTCCGCGACATCGAGCTCGAGGCCAAGGTTCTGGCGCTCAGCCAGCAGACCGGGATCGGTGCCCAGTTCGGCGGCAAGTACTTCTGCCACGACGTGCGGATCGTTCGCCTGCCCCGCCACGGCGCCAGCTGCCCCGTCGGCATGGCGGTCAGTTGCAGCGCCGACCGTCAGGCGCTGGGCAAGATCACCCGCGACGGCATCTTCCTCGAACAGCTCGAGATGGACCCGGCCCGCTATCTCCCCGATGTGCACGACGAACACCTCCACGACGACCACCGCCACGCCGATCTGGATGAACCCGGAACCGGCGCCGTCCAGATCGACCTCACCCGCCCGATGGACGAGATCCGCGCGACGCTCAGCCAGTACCCGGTGGAGACACGCGTGATGCTCACCGGTCCAATGGTGGTGGCCCGCGACATCGCCCACGCGAAGCTCAAGGAGCGTCTCGATGCCGGCGACGGGCTACCGCAATACCTGCGCGACTATTGCGTGTACTACGCCGGGCCGGCCAAGACGCCCGAGGGCATGGCCAGCGGTTCGTTCGGGCCGACCACCGCCGGACGAATGGACAGCTACGTCGAGGAGTTCCAAGCCGCCGGTGCCAGCCTGGTGATGCTCGCCAAGGGCAATCGATCACGGCAGGTGACCGACGCCTGCCGCACCTACGGCGGCTTCTACCTCG
>JANOKQ010001001.1:0-6374 GCA_031419375.1 Acidimicrobiaceae bacterium | reverse complement strand
CGACGTCACCCCGCGCTCGATCAGCCACTCGCGCAGCTTGATGAGCTGATGCTCGAACGTGCCGAACGTGCGCACCTCCGCAACGCGTTTCTGTCGGCCGGCTCCGGGTGTGCGAACACACGCCACGACCGTTTTCTTGTGGACATCGAGACCGGCGCACCGGTCGACCAGCACCTCCATCACAAACCTCCCTCGGCTACGGATCGGAGGTCCGGTCGGAGCCATCAACTGAAGAGGGTGTTGCACGTGCTCGAAGCACAATCGCAGGCACCTGCAGGCTCCACCGTCATGGTGTCACGCGGGCTGCAATGTCCGCACCAATCCCCTGAACGACGTCACCCGGACCGGCACCCAAACTACATCCTCTCAGGCGGCGGTAGTCAAGCCGCCATCGCTGGTGTCACAAGGATTCCGAGGTCGAGCAGTCGCGCCGTGTTGGGTCAGCGTCCGGCGAACGCAAGCCACTGCTCGCTCGACACCACGTTCGCACCGAAACCGCGGACATCGTGCACGATGGCCTGGTCGTTGGTCACCACCACCACCGGCGTCGCATCGGCGAGTGCGGCGACTTCGGAGCGAACCACGTCATCGGCCGACACCCCCTCGGGCGAGAACGTCACACGGACCAATCGACGCGGCGACGATGCGCCGACAACCAGGGCACCGTCGAACACCACGACGATCTCGGTTCCGTGCCGACGGGCAACATCTTCGCATGCGTCGATGCAACACCCCCGTTGCGCTTCCAGATCAAGCTGGGGCCACGCCAACTTGGCGACGTTGTAACCGTCGACGAGCACTCGCACGCCAGGCCGACGGACCACGTACTCGACCGCTTCGAGTGACGAACCGTACAGACCCCCCGGCAGCGCGATCGGCCGACGCGACGAACGGTGCCGCGCCGACCGCGCCCGGGTCTCGGCGGGAGGTCGCGTCGCCTCGCTGGGCTCGAGCGCGCGCACCCGACGGGCGATCATTCGCAGGTCATCAACCAATGCGGCAGCCTGGTCCGCTCGGGCGGCAAGCTCGCGGCCGATCTCGGCGGCTCCCTGTAGAACACCAGCATCCCCGTCGGCTGGCGTAACAGCAGAGGCTCGAGCGGCCAACAACTCGTCACGCACCCGGCTCGCCTCGACGAGATCGGCCTCAGCCCGACCGACATCAAGCGTCCGTCTTTCGAGCTCGGCCGTCGCGGCGCCGAGACGGGCAGCCAAACGACGGCGCTCAACGTCGTGCTCCGCGAGCCGGGCGCGCAGCGCCTTCACCTCATCATGCTGGCGGTGCGATACGGCGCTTCGATCGTCGTCGTCGGCACGCCGCCGCTCCATCTCGGCGCGGGCCACGGCCAGTTCCGAGATGGCGCGATGGGCAGCAGCTTCGGCTGCCTCCCGCCTGCGTTCGGAGCGACGAAGTGCAGTCACGTCGGCCCCAGCTCCGGCATCTGAACGACCCAAATCCGCGAGTCGTTGGCGCCATTCGGCAGGGCGTTGCAACCACAGCAGACCTGCGTTGTCGACCAACTCCGGCCCTGCCACCATGGCGAGCCGGCGCCGAAAAGACTGATCAGCAGAGATGGCTCGGCGGATCTCGCCGAGAGCCTTGGGCGGCAACTTGGAGAACTTGAGAAACGGCCGCAACGCCGATGGGAACGGCAACTGCGGGCGCAATTTGGCCCCTGCTGCGGCGATCCCGACGGCAAACTCCAGCGCGGACGTGATCAGAAGATCGTCAACGTCAACGTCGTCAACGTCGTCAACGTCAACGTCGTCAACGTCGTCAACGTCGTCAACGTCAATGTCAACGTCAACGTCAACGTCGCCGGCCGCGGTGGCGTCGGGTGCCTCGCCGTCGGTCATTCGGCAATTGTACGACCGGCCAGGCGAACAGGGCCCAGGTCACCCGGACAGGTCTCAGCCGAGTCGTGGGGCCGATCGGCTCTCGATCGTGGCGCCCTCGTGGTCGATCCGGAGCACTTTGGTGTGCCCGTCGGCCGGCAAATGGGCGGCGATGTCCTCTGCGTCGCTGCGGTGACACAACGCCGCCACGGTCGGGCCGCTCCCCGACAACCACGAGCACCACGCTCCGGCAGCGAGGGCTGCCTCGATCGCCGCTGCGCTGCCCGGCACAAAGCGCAAACGCGCCGGTTGGTGCAATCGATCGTGGGTGGCCGCGGCCAACGCCTCGATGGTGCCGCTCGCCAGGGAAGCCACCAGCAACGCAACGCGACCGATGTTGAACACGGCATCATCGAAGCCCACGGCGGTTGGCAGGACCCGGCGTGACTCGTCGGTCTTGGTCGCCGTAGCCGGAATCCACACCACCACCGCCGGGTCGATCCCGAGCGGGATGCGAGCAACCCGACCCCCGGCCACGGCGACGACGCCGCCGAACAGCGACGCGGCCGCATTGTCGGCGTGGCCCTCCAAATCACCCACGATCTCCAGTGCCCTGTGGCGGACCTCATCGTCGAGGGGAACGCTCCCACTGCGTTGCGCCAGGCCGAGCAATGCGCCGGCCACACGCACCGCACCGCTGAACCCAAGGCCGCGGCCGGATGGGATCGGGCAGCGTTCCCATAGCCGGCCCACTCCACCGGCGCGGGCAA
The DNA here is from genome assembly GCA_031419375.1 of Acidimicrobiaceae bacterium. GTDB lineage: Bacteria > Actinomycetota > Acidimicrobiia > Acidimicrobiales > Ilumatobacteraceae > VFMC01. The sequence continues at coordinate 3,769 of JANOKQ010001001.1, read as the reverse complement.
ACGCAACCGACGCGGGGTGGTGCACATCGATCAGCCGTGCGCCGTCAGCCAGGACGGCGCTGTCGGTGACAACGCCGGGCGCAGCATCCGGCGCGACGAGTCCGATGTCGGCGTACAGCGTGAGCGCCAACGCGAGGGTGTCGAAACCGGGACCCAAATTGGCCGACGACGCGGGAACCCGCGCAATCACGACAGGGCGTCCCGGGCCTCCTGCGAGGCCTCGACGAAACGCTGCAACGTCGCCGCAGCCGACCCGGAATCGATCGACTCGGCGGCGCGCTGGATGCCGTCGCGCAGGTTGGTCACCTCACCAGCGACCACCAGCGCTGCGCCAGCGTTGAGCACGACGATGTTGCGGTGTGCGCCGTGAGCGCCTTCGAGCACACGGCGCACCGCTTCGGCGTTCTCGGGCGGATCCCCGCCGACGAGCTCGTCGCTGATCGCCGGCGCCAAACCCAGATCGACCGGGTTGACGGTGAACGAGCGAACGCAGTCGTCCTCGAGCGCCAGAACCGTCGAGGTACCGGTCGTCGTCAGCTCGTCAAGCCCATTGCCGTGCACGACCCAGGCGCGCTCTGAACCGTGGATGCGCAATGCGGCCAGCATCCGCTCGGCCACCGCAGGGTTGGCCACGCCGATCAACTGGCGACGGACCCGACCGGGATTGGCCAGCGGCCCGAGGAGGTTGAACACGGTCGGTATCCCGATTTCGCGCCGGCTCGGCGCGGCAAAGCGGAACGCCGGGTGGTAGCTGGGCGCCCAGCAGAACCCGATGCCCGCATGCTCGATGCAGGCCAGCACGCCGGCCGGGGGCAGGTCGATGACCACGCCCAGCGCTTCGAGCACATCGGCCGTACCGCATTTCGACGAAGCGGCCCGCGCCCCGTGCTTGCACACCGGAACACCAGCACCGGCCACCACGATCGCCGCCATCGTGGAGACGTTGATCGAATGGCTCCGATCACCGCCGGTCCCGACGACGTCGATGGCGCGCGAGCGGAGCTCGTCGGACATCGGGACCAACGTGGCCACCTCGAGTACCGCGTCGAGCAACCCGGAGATTTCCTCGGGAGTTTCGCCCTTGGCGCGTAGCGCGACGACAAAGGCGATCATCTGCGCGGGGGTCGCGTGACCATCGAGGATGGTGGCCATCGCCGAGCGGGCCTGTGATGCGGTGAGATCGCGTCGCTCGATGAGGTCGGTGAGGAGCGCGGGCCAACCACCGTGTTCGTCGAGCTCGGCGACCGAGCGGGCAAGTTGGGTCATGGACTGCCGAGATTAGGCAGTACGACGGCGTTGGCGGATGATTCGTCGGCGCTCACGCTCGGTTGCGCCTCCCCAGACACCTTGCTTTTCGCGGATCGTGAGCGCATGCTCGAGGCACGCGACCCGCACGCCGCAGCTTGCGCACACCGCTTTGGCGTCCTCGGCACTGGCGTCGTCATCCGGGAAGAAGATGCTTGGTTCCAGCCCCCTGCAAGCACCCAGTTCCCGCCATACGATTTCTTTGGCAGACACGACGTTGTCCCCTATGTTCGTGTTGATGGGAGGTGGAGTCACCTCTCACGCAGCAATCTAGGTTCACTCGGGTGCGCTTGAAAAGGGGCAAAACGGCGACCTTTGGCACATCGAGCCAGTAACCCGACACGCACACCCCGTCCGGAGCGCTCGGCGCCGGGATGCCGGACACCGCCTCAGGGGTCGAGGTCGGTGTGTAACTCGGCGATCGTGGCGGGGAGCAACTCGGCCTGCTCGATGTAGTTGGGGTGATCGACGCACAGCCGCACACCGTCGGTGACCTCGGCCACCTGGCCCGGGGTGAACTGGAAACGGATGTAGTGCACGGCGGCAGTGACGTGCTCGCGAGTGAGCTGCGCTGCGTGCTGCTCGTCGGTGATCGAGCGCACTTGCGCACCTCCCGGCAACCGGAACACGATGCAGCGCTCGATGCCCACAAGCTTGGGGAGCCATTCGCGGAGCTGCTCGTCGGTGGTGAGCTCCAAGAACAACGTGGCACACAGCTGTCCGGCCTCGGGCACCATCGCGTTGTAGATGTCGAGCTCTTCTTGGATCGCCGCATCGGTAACCAGCTTTTCGACGCGCGCCATCTCCTGGATCTGGTGGCGCATGGTGAGCCGGTTCTCGAACGTGACGGCCATGATCGTGCCGAGCGCCACCCGTCGAAGCTGCTTGATCGAGGCGACCTCGGCGCGGCGTTCGGCGCGTTCGCGTTCATAGGCGCGTACGTCGTCGATGTCGGCAAGGGTGAGCTTGCGCGATGTCACCAGCGTGTCACCAGCGTGTCACCGCGCCCCGGGCTCGGGCGCGATGCCGTAGGCGCGGGCGAGGAGTTGCAGCGGATGAAGCGGAGCGGTGCCGGTCTGTTCGGTGATCGCAGTGTTGGCGAGATGACAGTCCCCGGCGACGACGTCGCCGTTGGCCTTGCGGATCTCGTCGCCCAACTTGCTGGCGATCGGAATCGAGATGTCGGTGTTCTCCGTGCGCAGCCCCCACATCCCGTCGATTCCACTGCATTGCTGCACCAGCTTCACCCTCGCACCTGTGAGCTTGATCAGGTCACGGCTCTTCAGGCCGATGTTCTGCGCCTTGAGATGGCATGGCGTGTGGTAGGTGACCGTCTGCGGCACGTCGCCGTCGAAACGCAAGTCGAGCGAGGAATCCTCGCCGCGGTGCACCTTCATGAGGTATTCGGCTGCGTCGTAGGTGTTCGCCGCGACCAGTTCCGCGTCGGGTCCGCCGATGTAGTCGACGTAGTCCTTCTTCAACACGTAGCCGCACGTGGGTTGGGGCACGACGATGTCGTTTCCGGCGCGCACCACCTTGGCCAGCGCGGCGACGTTCTTGGCTGCGATCTTGTTGAACTCGGGCAGATCACCGCTGTGCAGGAACGGTGCGCCACAACATCCCGCGCCGTCGGCGAGGGAGCATTCGATCCCGTTTCGTTCGTACACCTTGACGAGGTCGTGGCCGATCTCGGGTTGCTGGTACTCGACAAGGCAGGTGGGGAACACCGCGACGCGACCCTGACGCTTCGTGATGTTGAGGCGTGGCCGACGGTTGAACCAGGTACTGAAACGCTGCCGGGCGTACGGTGGCAACAAGCGCACGCTGGACACCCCGGCGATTTTCTCGACCACTTTGCGGATCGCCGACCCCGGCGGCGCAGCGACGATTTTGTTGGCCAGTGGCGCAGCCGCCGTAGCAACTTTGCCGAGGAGATCGGTACGGCCCATGAACTCGGTGGTGAGCCGGTCGCGAGCACTGGTCTGTTTGGTGTCGTGGCGCATCGCGTCGGTCCGCAACATCAGCCGCGGGAAGTCGATCGCCCATTCGTGCAGCGACGGGATGTACGGGCAGTTGATGTAGCACAACTTGCACTGGAAGCATTCGTCGACGACCTGGTCCTGCTGGGCGGGAGTAAGGCGACCGGCATCTTGGTCGTCATGGCGGTCGATGAACTCGAACAGCGTGGGGAACGACGTGCAGAACTTGAAGCACAATCGACAGCCATGGCACAGGTCGTAGACCCGAGTCATCTCCTGGCGGACGTCCGCCTCGTCGAAGTACTTCGGGTGTTTGGGGTCGTAGGTGATGGTCATGTGGGGGCGAAGAGAACACTGTGCGAGCAGGGGTGCTGCTGGGCATGGTACTGCCCCTCAGCACGCCTGATCTCGCTCAACTGAGGTTGTCGAGACCCTGCTGGAAACGACCGGCGTGGCTCTTCTCGGCACGAGCAAGCGTCTCGAAC
>JANOKQ010001000.1:0-3233 GCA_031419375.1 Acidimicrobiaceae bacterium | reverse complement strand
AGCATCGGGGCGCGCAACGTGACGGACACTGTGTGAGAACAGGGGACGAGACGCACGGCAACGAACGATCCTATCCACCGTGGACACGCAACGTCAACCGTGACCGGCACACGCCGAACGGTTCGTCAAGGCGAAACGGTAAGCCTGAACGCGCCCGAAAGTCAAGGCTTTCGCGCGCTCGACGGTCGTGGGCCTACAGCATTTCACCCAGACGGGGTGGCTGCGACCTGGTTGCCCCCCGCCCTGGCCTACAAAACGACGACGTCCCGGGGCCTGGACCCCGGGACGTCATGGTGATACTTCTGCGTTCCCACGCCCGGTGGACGTGCCGAGCCCCGCCGAGCGGGACTCAGATCACTTGACTTCGACCTCGGCGCCCGCCTCGGCCAGCTTGGCCCGGGCGGCCTCGGCGGCTTCCTTGGTGGCCTTTTCGAGGACGGCTTTGGGGGCCGCGTCGACGAGGTCCTTGGCCTCTTTCAGGCCGAGGCTGGTGAGTTCGCGCACAACCTTGATGACCTGGATCTTCTGGGCGCCAGCGCCCTTCAAGATGACGTCGAACTCGTCCTTTTCCTCTTCGGCCGGAGCGGCAGCAGCGCCGCCGCCCGCGGCAGCCACGGCGACCGGAGCTGCGGCGGTGACGCCGAACTTCTCCTCGAATGCCGTGAGCAGCTCGCTGAGCTCGATCACGGTGAGGTTGGAAATGGCGTCGAGGATCTCGTCTTTGGTGATTGCCATGATGTTCTCTTTTCAGTGCGTGTGTTCAGAATTGCGATGTGGGATGAAATGGTGGGGTGAGCTGTTCAGGCAGCTTCTTTTTGTTCGATGAGTGCCTTCAGGCCGTACGCGAAATTGCGCGGCAGTGCTTGCAGCAGACCGGCGGTCTTGACCAGCGGTGCCTGCAATGCCCCGGCAAAGCGTGCGAGCAGCACGTCGCGGCTGGGCAGATCGGCAAGAGCTTCGACGTCTCGGGCAGTGATGACCTTGCCGCCGATCACACCACCTTTGATCACCAACAACGGGTTGGTCTTGGCAGTTTCACGAAGGGACTTGGCTGCGGCCGCGGCATCGCCGGTGATGAAGGTGATACCGCTCGGGCCTGTCAACATCTCGGCCAGTTCGCCGACCCCAGCGTTCTGGGCGGCGAAACGTGCGAGCGTGTTCTTGTACACCTTGTATTCGGCGCCGGCCGGACGAAGCTGGCGGCGTAGTGCTGCCAACTGTCCGACGCTCATGCCGCGGTATTCGGTGACGATGATCGCCGATGAGGCGGTGAGCTTGCTCGTGACCTCTTCGACCACGGCAACTTTTTCTTTTCTCGGATTTTCCATGTATTTCCACCTCCTGTCGCTTCAACTCGGGTGCTCGCATGCAAGCGAACACCACGAGGAGCGGGACCCGAAGGAGACACGACTCGAGCATTCACCTCGGCTGGTGGGGCGAACCCATTGTCCCGAAACGGGACCAGCGGTCTACGGCGAGCGACCAATTACGGTTGACGGTAACGCTACCGGGCGACACGCCAGGTAGCTACCGTTTCGGTTCACCGGGTCAGCACGGTTGACGTCATGGTCGCCTGCGGCCCCGATGGTCAATGGTGCGCACCCTCGTGATCGTCGACACAGCCCCGAGTTCCTTGCCTCGGCCTCGGCATTGCTCGCCGACGACGGTTTCGCAGTGGTCGGGTGCGCATCGACGGGCCACGACGCGATAGCGGTCGTGCACCGGCTTCGCCCGGACATCGTCCTACTCGACGTGCAACTTCCCGATACGTGGCCGATCAGCTTGCCCGTTTGTCCCCGCCGCCACTTGTGGTGCTCATCTCCAGCAGGAGTTCGGGCAGCTACGGCACCGCCGTCGCAACCGCACCGGTGCGCGGATTCCTGGCGAAGCTCCGTCCGGCTACCGCCCTTACCGTCCCAGCCGGTGATCGACATCATGGGGGGCATGTCTGCCGTAGCGCTCCGCACCCGTGCCTGGTTCCGCACTGGCTGGCGGGCGTCCTCGTCGTTGCCGTGCTCATCGGGGCGGTGGCCGGTGTGCGATGAGCCTCGTCGCGGGGCCCAGCGCGCTCGCCGGTGCCGTCGCGGCCCTCGTCGTCGCCAACCTCGTGGCGTTTCTACCCGCCTGGCGGGCAGCCCGATTCCGGGCGACGGACTGGGCCGAACGAGCCTGACCTGCATGCGCGAACCGGCGGAATGGCCGAGCGCTTACGGGGTCAGGCTGGGGCTCCGCTGAGCTGTTCGGGCTTGAGGCGGTTGGTGTCGATCTTGACGCCGGGGCCCATGGTGGAGCTGACGGTGATCTTGCGCAGGAAACGGCCCTTGGCCGAGGCCGGCTTGGCCCGCTGCAACTCGTCGAGCACGGCCCGGAAGTTGGCTTCAAGCGCCTCGGGTTCAAAGCTGACTTTGCCGAGGGGCACATGCACGTTGCCATAGCGGTCGGTTCGGTACTCGACCTTGCCACCCTTGAACTCGGTGACCGCGCGACCCACGTCTTGGGTCACCGTGCCGGTCTTCGGGTTCGGCATCAAGCCACGCGGCCCGAGGACGCGGCCGAGGCGGCCGACGAGGGGCATCATGTCGGGAGTCGCGATGGCGACGTCGAAGGCCATCATCCCTTTCTCCACTTCGGCGAACAGGTCGTCAGCACCCACGTACTCGGCGCCGGCGGCACGAGCGGCCTCGGCCGCTTCACCGGCGGCGAAGACGGCGATGCGCACATCCTTACCGGTTCCGCTGGGCAGCGCGATGGTACCTCGCACCATCTGGTCGGCCTTGCGCGGATCGACTCCGAGCCGGATGGCCATGTCGACGGTTTCGTCGAACTTGGCGCTGGCCATGCCCTTGACCTTGCCAAGCGCTTCAGTGGGGCTGAACTGGGCATCACGATCATACTTCTTGATTGCGTTGGTGAATTTCTTACCTGACATTGGATGTCTCCCTCGGGGTGAACGCCGCCGGGCGAGGTGATCCCGGTCGAGCGTGGTGATTGTGAACCGACGCCGATGGCGTCGGGCGTGGGTTCAGGCGTTGACCTTGAGTCCCATCGAACGGGCGGTGCCACGAACTTGCTCTTTTGCAGCTTCGAGGTCGTACGCGTTGAGGTCGGGCATCTTGATCTTGGCGACCTCTTCGATGTCGGACTCCGAGACCGAACCGACGATCTGCTTGCCCGGAGTGGAGGAGCCCTTCGGCAAGCCAGCTTTCTGTCGCAGCAGCACCGGTGTCGGCGGC
>JANOKQ010000999.1:0-1872 GCA_031419375.1 Acidimicrobiaceae bacterium | reverse complement strand
GCTCGCCCCTGGCATGCGGGCCGATATCAATGTCATCGATTCGACCACATCAACCTGTGCCCGCGAGAGCACTGACGCACTCCCTGGGGGGGTTGTTCCGGCGTCGCTGACCCCGTCCGGCGGGTTCACGTCGGCCGGGTAACCGCTCGCTGAATGGCTCGTTGAACGATCGTCGTGAATTCGGGGCTGGTCCAGGCGCCGCGTTCGACGTTGTCATAGAACTCGATCTCCGGCTGCATGTCGTAGTGGCCCCGACAGTGGCCGAGCGTGAGAGCGACGACCAACCCGTTTCCGACTCGGCGTTCGTAGAGGACCGGCTGCCAGTCAGCGTCGTCCCAGTCAGTGTCGCAGAAGCCCCGGACGGCACCCCCTCGCCAACGTGTGCTCAGAATGACGTGGTTCCGAGCGGGATCGGTTTGCTTGAGCAAGTACAACTCGTCGGTGACTTCGAAGCCGGCCATCCCGGCCACGAGCGGGTGCGTCGGATCAACAATGTCGACGTAGTGCGGCGCGATGGGCGGGTGGGCGATGAACTGTGCGCCGAGCACGGGAACAAGAGCCTCGAGGACCCTCGGAGCGGCCATGCCCTGAGCTGTGCGAGCAAGGACGGCCATGGTTCCGTGGAGCGCAATCCAAGTCCCGCCATCGTCAACGAATTCACTGACGGTGAGTTGTTGAGCAACGCTTGGTCGCACGTCGCAGCAGTAGGTGATCAGGACATCTGGCCGATGCGAGGCCAGCGAGCCGTAGTCGTCCGCGACGCTGGTGCGTACGTGGTCGTGCTCAGCGAGCATCCCCAGCAATTGGAGCCGAGCGAAGTCGAAGTCGTGCCATCTGCCGCCACAGATGAGGTGAACGTCGAGGCGGTCACCGGACGGTGCTCGTGACATTGCCGAAGGGTACAGGAACGGGCGCGCGTGCGATAGCGCTGGGTTCCATCGGACGGAAGGTCGGCGCGTCCTCGGGGCGCGCCGACGTTCACTAGCAGGCTCAGCGCTCCTGGTCCTCGTTCGTAGAAGCGATCACGTGGGACATCGCCGCGAGGACATGCTGGGTGTCCACTCCGATCGCCACGAACTGAGCGCCGTGCGAGCGCCAGTAGCGCGCACCGTTTGCATCGGGGACGAAGATCCCGACCGCGACCCCAAGAGCTGCCGTGGCTCGAATGATGGTCTGGATTGCCTCGATGACCAGTGGGTGTCGGATCTCTCCCGGGACCCCGAGCGACTGGGACAGGTCGAATGGACCCACGAAGATCATGTCGACACCCTCCGTGCGCAGGATCTCGTCGATTCGCTCCAGACCCTCGCGCCCTTCGACCATGACCACCACGCATGTCCGCTCATTCGCCTCGCTGAACCAGTTCGCCCCCGCGGTGAATCCGGCGGCCCGTACGTACGGGTTCACCCCTCGCGATCCAAGCGGTGCGAACCGGGCTGCCTGGACGACGGTCCGTGCCTGTGCCGCGTTCGAAATGCCAGGAACGATAATGCCATCGGCTCCGAGATCGAGGGCCACTCCGATGGCGGCTGCCTCCGTGTCTGGTACACGAACGAGAACGGGCAATCCCAAGCTGTGGGCGACTGGGACGAGGGCGCGGATCGCCTCAACGCCGTACGGACCGTGCTCGGAGTCGAAGATGATGCACTCGAAGCCGGCTGCCGCAGTGATCTCGACGATCTCAGGTGCAGGCACGATGGAGATCAGGCTCCGGATCCAGCGGCGATTGCGTAGATCGCTGCGAAGGTTGCGCTCAGGTATTGCCATAGGTTCTTCTTGTCGTTTACCTTACCGACTCTGGATCCTGAGCGTCGACGGGTCCAGGATTGACTTCCGCGACACGGAAGGCATCGACCAACCAGATTCAACGCA
>JANOKQ010000998.1:0-2847 GCA_031419375.1 Acidimicrobiaceae bacterium | reverse complement strand
CGTTGCCGACGAAGATTTTCCCGCGGGAAAACGCCCGCCCCGGCACAGGAGCTCAGCCGTAGAACACAGCGTGGGTTGCGGCCTCGTCAGCCAGCAGCATGACTGGCTCGACCGAAACGTGGTCGGTGAGCCGGTAGCTGTGCGGCCCTGGATAGATCACCACGAGACGGTCGAGCCGTAACTCGCTGAGCGCGGAGCGCATGGACGCCGAGACAGTTGGTGCATCGGAGCGCTTGATCTCGATCCCGATTCGTCGGTCGTCGATCGGCAGGAACAGATCGAGCTCCGCGCCGCCGTGGGTCCCCCAGAAGTACCCCCCAGAAGTACCCCTCCGGAGGCCGCAGCGCGCGCAGGACCTCCTCGACCACGAGACCCTCCGAGGTGGCGCCGTTCTTTGGGTGGCGTACGAGCTCCGCCATCGTCGAGACGCCGAGGAGGCGATGGGTAACTCCGGAGTCGCGGATGTACACCTTGGGCGAACGAACCTGGCGTTTGCCCAGATTCTCAAACCACGGTGGCAACTGACGCACAAGCAGGGCGTCGCCGAGGAGATCGAGGTAGCGGCGCACGGTGTGTTCGCTGATCCCCAGCGAACGCGCCGGGTCGGCACTGTTCCAGGTCTGGGCGTTGAAGTGGCTCACCATCGACAGGAAGCGGTGAAGCGCGGTTGCTGGCAAACGCACGTCAAGGCTGAAAAGGTCTCGCTCGACGAGAGTTCTCACATAGTCTGCCAGCCATCACTCGCTGGCTGCCTCGTCGGACTCGGCGAGAAACGCGCGTGGAAAACCCCCGCGTAGCCAGACGGCTTCGAGTTGCGACGACCCAACGTCGGACGAGGTGAATCCGCCGAGTTCGACGACCCGCAAGCGTCCCGTGAGGCTCTCCAACGCTTGCCTCAACGCCGCTGGTTGCGCGCTTCCAAGGACGAGAAACGTGGCGGGTTGGTCAGTTCTGTCGGCCAGAACCCGCAGCACCGGGAACAGATCCGGCCGCAGTTGCACCTCATCAATGACGACGAGTCCACTCAGGCCGCTCAGCGCGGTCATCGGCTCGGAGAGCCTGGCGAGATCGAGGGGGTTCTCCAGGTCGAAGTAGTTCATCGATCCCTCGGTCACCAGGTGGTACGTATTTCTGCGGTGTGATGCAGAAATACGTACTTCACTCGGGAACAAACCAGCCAAATGCGCAGCCAGTTTGGTCAAGCCCGGGTGTCGTCAAGCCCGGTGTCATCGCCCACCGAATGACGCGACCGTTTGATCCGGCGTTGGGCAAGGGCGAGCAGCGCGACTACGACAAGGATCGGCGCGGCGACCCACAGCACCTCGTCCCAGCCGCCCTCATGGGCAAGCATCGCAAGACGGCGAGCAGGCATCAGACCACCCTCAGCAACATCAGCACGTCGTCGGTGACATGGCTCTCCAGCTCGAACGTGCCCGGCCGGTCGGCCACGAACGTGAACGTCTGGCTCTGACCCTTCGGCACCTCGTCGCCGTCACCCAATTCGTAACCGTGCAGGTGAAACTCGTCGGCGATGTCGGGGTTGACGATCGTCACCGACACCGTCATGCCCAGACCGACCGTTTCGGTCCGGTCCTGCGCCGCTCCGTCGCCGCCGTCGCCGCCGACGACCACGGTGATGATCACGGGCAGATCCGACGAATCCAGCGGAGGGAGCACGACCGGTATGTCGGAGGTGTCGTACGGGGGGAATGTGATCGGGGGCAGATCGCTCGACAAAATCGGCGCCACGTCGGGCACGGTGAGCGCCACCACGGTCGGCGGCAACGTTGATGGTGACGTGGTCGGGGAGGCAACAGGAACCTCGCCGACCGAGCCGAGTGTGGGGTCGTCCGCCCCGCTGCATGCTGGCAGCGCGCTCAACGATGCAAGGCACAGGGCGATCCTGGCCGCGACCGAGAACGTGGTGGCATCGCGTGTGGGGTGCACGCGTCGGCGGCTCGCTGGTTGCATGAATCGTCATCGTAGGTGGGCGGCTGCTTCAATAAGAGGCTCCTCGCCGTCGCCCCGCCTCGCCTGCGTTGGACCAGTGCTTTCCATGACCCGCCGCCACGCCACTCCGACCGACCTGTTCACCGCCGCCCGCGAGGGTGACCGCGCCGCGCTGGCCAGGCTGTTGTCGCTCGTCGAGCGCGGCGGTGACGAGGCCCGCGAGATCGGCCGCCTCGCGTACCCGTTGGGCGGCAGCGGGTACACCGTTGGCCTCACCGGGGCTCCCGGAGCCGGCAAGAGCACCCTGACCAGCGCCCTCATCGGTACCCTCCGCAAGCTCGACATGGAGGTTGCCGTGCTGGCGATCGACCCGTCGTCGCCGTTCACCGGAGGGGCGATCCTCGGTGACCGGGTGCGGATGCAGGATCACGCGACGGATCCCGGGGTGTTCATCCGCTCGATGGCCACGCGCGGCCATCTCGGCGGCCTGTCCCTGTCGGCCCCCGAGGCGATCCGCCTGCTCGATGCGTTGGGGCGACGGTGGATCCTGGTCGAAACGGTCGGTGTGGGCCAGGTCGAAGTGGAGATCGCCGGCAAAGCCGACACCACCGTCGTGGTCGTGAACCCGGGCTGGGGTGACAGCGTGCAGGCCAACAAGGCCGGCCTGATGGAGATCGCCGACATTTTCGTGATCAACAAGGCCGACCGCAAAGGTGTCGACGAGACACGCCGCGACCTCGAGCAGATGCTCGACTTGTCCGACCTGGCGCACGATACGTGGCGGCCGCCGATCCTGCCGGTGGTCGCAACCGATGGCAGCGGCGTGTCGACCCTGTGGGACACCGTGAACGAGCATCGAGCCTTCATCGAAGGTTCCGGCGAGCTCACCCGTCGTCG
>JANOKQ010000997.1:0-1929 GCA_031419375.1 Acidimicrobiaceae bacterium | reverse complement strand
GCGCGTATCGAGCTCGCGCAGCGCCGCCTCGCGTGCCGCGATCAGCCGCACCGCACCTTCTTCGGCCGACGCGCTCTGCACCAGGAAATTGCTCTCGCGGTCGACCGAGCCGAAACGCGCCTGCTTGATCTTCAACAGCCGGTTGGCCAGCGCCGTGACAGCGCGCGTGTTGCGGAAGTTAGCCTCACGGCTTCGCCTCGACCGGACTCGCTGCCGGGTGCTCTGCATGACCACCGAACTGAGAGCGCATCGCCGACAGCACCTTGTGGGCAACGTCACCGCGGTCACGGGAGGAGAACCGGTCCCACAGTGCAGAGGCGAGCGTTGGCACCGGCACCCCCTCGTCGACAGCGGCATGAATCGTCCACCGCCCCTCACCACTGTCGCTGACCCGGCCCGCGTAACCATCGAGTGCGGGGTCGGCGACAAGCGCGGCCGCAGTGAGATCGAGCAGCCAGCTCGACACCACGCTGCCGCGCCGCCACAGCTCGGTGATCGCCCCGAGGTCGAAGTCGTACCGGTAGTACTGAGGATGGGTGAGCGGAGCGGTTTCGGCGTCGTGGGCGTGCGATTCGCTACCGATGTTGGCCTTGGCGAGTACGTTCAGTCCTTCGGCGTAGGCCGCCATCAGCCCGTACTCGATTCCGTTGTGGACCATCTTGACGAAGTGGCCGGCCCCGCTCGGTCCGCAGTGCAACCAGCCGCGTTCGGCTGTCGTCGGCGGGCCGTCACGCCCAGGCGTGCGCTCGGCTGTTCCCACGCCCGGCGCAAGGCAGTCGAGGACCGGTACCAGCCGCTCGACCGCAACGGCATCGCCGCCGACCATCAGGCAGTAGCCGCGGTCCAAGCCGAACACCCCGCCACTTGTGCCGATGTCGAGGTAGTGGATCCCCTGCGCGGCAAGCGGGGCGGCGCGGTCGACGTCGTCGTGATACCAGCTGTTGCCACCGTCGATGATTGCGTCACCTGGCTGGAGCAGCGGGGCCAGACGGTCGACAGTGGCCCCCACGAACGCCGCCGGCACCATGATCCAGATGTTGCGTGGTGGCTGCAGGCCGACGACCAGGTCGGCCAACGATCCGGCACTACCGAAGCCCTCGTCGGTCATCGTCGTGATTGCGGCCGGGTTGACGTCGTAGACGACGACGTCGTGGTCACCTTGCTGCAGTCGTCGCGCCATGTTGGCACCCATCCGTCCAAGTCCGATCATTGCCAGTTGCATGCACGCAGGTTGCCACGTTCCGGGTGCGGTTATCTTCTCGCCATGACCGAAACCGACATCTCCCGCGACCTGCGCGGCGCCACGGAAGCGCACCGGCGCTTGGTCGCCGCAATTACCACCATCACCGACGCCGATATCAGCGCCGCGTCGCTCCTGCCCGGTTGGACGATTGGGCATGTGCTCGCCCACCTGGCCCGCAATGCCGACAGCCATGTGCGGATGATCGCCGCAGCCGAAGCCGGCGAGGTCGCCGACCAATACCCGGGCGGTATCGAACAGCGCTCCGGTGATATCGAACGTGATGCGCAGCGGGGTGCGCAGGAGCACTTGGCCGACCTCGTCGAATCGATCGAGGCGTTGCACGCGTGCTGGGCGGCCACCACCGAACGCGGATGGGCCGGTACCGCTCGAACATTCGCCGGTCCCGTCGCCACAACCGATCTCCCGTTCCGCCGATGGCGTGAGACCGAGGTGCACCACGTCGACATCGGCACGTGGCCCGGTGGCAGCTACGGCTTCGAGCAGTGGCCGGCCGAGTACGTGCGGCTCGAACTGGGACGGATGATGATGCTGTGGTCGAGCCGCCGCCCGATGGGTCTGACCGAGCTCCCGCCGGAGGCACTAGCCGCGCCGGAACGAACCCGGCTGGCATGGCTGATCGGCCGAACCGAGATCCCCGGCCTCCCCGCCGCCAACATCTTCGCCTG
>JANOKQ010000996.1:0-3604 GCA_031419375.1 Acidimicrobiaceae bacterium | reverse complement strand
CGATCGTTGTCGGCTCGATCGTGTCGCTGGTACCTGTGGCCTCGGCGGCCGCTACGCAGATCGATCTCGCCACGCCCGGACCACTCGGCGCGATCACCGTCATCGGCGATTCGGTCCTCGTCGGCGCCGGCTATGAGCCGGCCCTGCCCACGGTGCTCGCCGAGCGCGGTTGGGGGCCGGTGCGGTTCCGTGCCGACCTCGGCTACTCGGCAGGCAACTTCCAGTCGGCGACGAGCCAGTTCTCCGCCGCGAATTGGATCAGGTGGTGGCGCGATGCGGGCTGGGACGCACCAAACGTTGCGGTCAACCTGGGCAACAACGACGTCGGATTCTGCGCGGCCAATGTGGCGTGCAACGCCGGCACGATCCGGTACATGCTCGACGCGATCGGCCCCGATCGGCAGGTGTGGTGGAGCAAGATCACGCGGATCTTTACGCTCACTGCGGAGGCCCAGGCCTACAACGAGGCCCTCGATCTGGTGGCCTCCGAGCGCCAGAACCTTCATGTCTGGGACTGGCCGGCGGCGCAGGCTGCGACCGGGATCGCGCTGGGTTGGGACGGCATCCACCTCCGTGACACCATCGCCTACCGTCAACGGTCGGTGCTGATGGCAGCCGACATCACCGCGCAGTTGGCCGTCGCCCGGCGGACCGGTGTCGACGCGGCGCTGCCTGTGGCCAGCGGGCCGGCAAGCGACTACCTGCCGCTGGCACCGCAGCGCGTGCTCGACACGCGAGACACGGCGGGAGCGCGGCTGGTCGCCGGGCAGGTGCGCACGGTCGACCTCGGCGCGTGGGTACCGGTCGGCACCACCGCGGTGGCCGTCAACCTCACCAGCGCCGGTCCTGCGGGAGCCGGCTTCCTGACCGGGTATGCGTGCGGTCCGCAGCGCCCGTTCGTGTCGAGTGTGAACTATCCGGCCGGGGTCGACCGCGGCTCGTTGGCTGTGCTGCCGGTGTCGGCCGAGCGAACGTTGTGCGTGTTCGCATCAGCGGCAACCGACCTGATCGTCGACGTGCAGGGCGCATTCGTCCCGGTCGGGACCCGCTTCACTCCGGTTGTGCCGGCCCGGCTGCTCGACACGCGCGACACCGGCCGCGCCACTGTGCTCACGGTGGCGGTGCCGCCGGGCGCAGCTGCTGCGGCGCTCAACCTCACGGTGACCGCGGCAACCGCAGCCGGGTTCCTCACCGCGTACCCGTGCGGGGCTGCGATGCCAACGGTGTCCAACGTGAACTTCCGTGCCACCGAGACCGTTGCCGGCGCAGCGTTCGTGCCTGTCGGTGCCGGGGGAGCGGTGTGCATCTTCACCAACGTGCCAGCCGACGTCGTCGTCGATCTCACGGGAACATTTTCCGCGACAGGCGCGCTGCGGTTCACCCCGGCGGTGCCCGTGCGCACCTATGACACGCGTGACGGCACCGGCGGCTGGACGCCGGTGCACGGGGCGGGCCAGACCGTCGACGTGCGTGTCGCCCCTGCCGAAGCGGCTGCGGTGACCGGCACGCTGACGATCGTCGGACCCGCCCGGGACGGCTTCCTCACGGCCCACGGATGCGCGCAGGCACCGCCCACGTCGAACGTCAACGCGGCAGCGAACACGGTGATGGCCAACTCGGTTACCGTCGGCACCGCGGCCGGAGGGCGGCTGTGCATCGCCGCGCTGACGGTGACCAACGTCGTGTTCGACACCACCGGGTGGTGGACCGCGGCGGTACCCGCGCCAACGCCGCAAGCACTGCGAATCGAGGCGCCTGGCGATCCGCTCCCGCCACCGGCCAAACGGGTCTACGTGGTCGCCGAGTCCGTCGGGCTGGGGGCAAAGTCTGCGCTGCCGCTCGCGTTCCCAGCGGATTGGCTCGTGACCGTCGACGGCACCCCGGCACTGTTCGTCGAGCAACTCGAATCCCAGCACGTGCGCGCGCGGATGGCCACCACACCGTCGGTGTTCGGTGACGTCGCCGTTGTCGCCGGTGGGCACAACTACCCGTACTGGGACCCTGCCCGTTTCGACCGCTCGATCGACTCGATGATGGCCGCGCTCCGCGAGGCGGGGGTCAAGCACATCGTGTGGGTGACGTTGCGCGAGGTGAAGCCCGAGTACATCTCGGCTGGCGCATGGAAGCAGGTGCAGCCGTACTTCTGGTACTTCCCGACCGTGAACGACCACCTCGAACGCGCCCTCCAACGGCACCCCGATCTCACGTTGGTCGATTGGGCGGCGATCGCCGATCGGCCCGGCATCACCTACGACGCAATCCACCTCAATGCCACGGGTGCCGCGCTCTACAGCAGCCTCATCGCCGAGACAGCGATGAATGTGCTGTCGCGTCCGGCCACGGGAGCAACCACGGTCGTGCCCGTCAGTGGAGTCTCCGGTGTCGCCGGTGTCGGTGCCGACGCGGCTGCGGTAGCGGTCAACCTGACCGCTGTTGCGCCGCGGGCTGCGGGGTACCTCACCGCGTTCCCCTGCACCTCGCAGCCGCCGCTGGTGAGCAACGCCAACTACGTCCGTGATCAAATTGTGGCCGCAGCGGCGATCGTCCCGGTCGGTGCCGATGGCCGGATCTGCGTGTTCGACAGCGAGTCGGCGCATGTCGTGGTCGATGTGGGCGGGTCGTTCCCGACGGGTGCCGGGTTCGTTCCGGTCACACCGAGCAGATTGCTTGATACACGCGAGCGAGTGCCGGCGGGCCGACCCGGTGGCGGCGAAACACTGGTCGTGCCGGTGCGCGGCCGGGCAGGGGTCACCGCTGACGCCGCAGCCGTGGCGGTGAGTGTCACCGCCACCGAGCCGGCTGCTGCCGGGTTCGTCGCCGTCACGCCGTGCGGTCAGGCGCCGAGTGGGACGAGCAACCTGAACTTCGCCGCGGGTGCCACCGCGGCCAACCTCGTGGTGGTCGCCCCAGGCAGCGATGGGAGCATCTGTGTCACGTCGAACGTGTCGACCCACGTGGTCGTCGACGTCTTCGGCGCGTTCACGCCAACGGCGTCGCTCGGGCTGGTCGCTCCGGCGCGTCTGGTCGACACGCGACTCGAACCTGCTCGCCGTCCGGGCCCCGGCGGCGGCACGGTGATCCTGCAGGTGCGCAACCGGACCGACGTTGCCGACGACGCGACCGGGGTGATGCTCAATCTCACCGCTGTCGATGCCACCGGCGACGGGTTCCTCACGGCCTATCCGTGCAGCACCGGGTTGCCCACCGCGTCGAACCTCAACGTGGTGCGTGGCGGGACGCGGGCCAACTTCGTGCTCGTGCGCCCCGACGCCACTGGTGACGTGTGCGTGTTCAGTTCGACTGGCACCGATGTGGTGGTCGATCTCCTCGGCTGGACCGGATCGGTGTTCGCCGGAATCACCCCCACCCGTGCCGTCGACACTCGGTGAGGCACAGGATCTGGGTGTGCGTGTTCAGCCGTCGATGCTGAGTGAGGTGAGGGTGAGCTCGGGTTCGTCGGCGAGCAGACGCTGTAAGCGGTACTTGTTCTCGAACAGCGCGACGGTTGCGCCGTCAGTACCACGGGTCAGGATGCGGATCCCGCCGATGGCCCGAAGACGGTCGGCGCTTTGTGCATCGGTGCCGCGGATGGCCTGGTACGGCG
>JANOKQ010000995.1:0-10987 GCA_031419375.1 Acidimicrobiaceae bacterium | reverse complement strand
TCACTCCGCCGTAACCATCGAGGTGGAGACCGGCGATCTGGTTGGGAGTGAGCGAGGTCGCAACCACGGCATGGCCAGTGAACGCCACCACCGCGGCGGTTCCGTTCGGCAGCGTCGGCAGGACCGTCACCCCTCCGTCTGCGGCAGGGAAGCGACCAATCGCAGCGTCGAGCAGGAACTGGAGGAGGCGATGGGCCATGACGCGACGGTAACGAATTGCGCGGTACCGCTGATGGACTCCTTGACACCTGTTCGTCATAGGCGTCACCGATCTGCAACAAGTTCCTCGGAGCGTGCGCGTTCTGCGACGGCCCGTGATCACAGTCGGGGGATGGATATCAACGTGACCAATGTCACAAGATTTGACCCAACCTCCCCTCATTGGGTGGGATGGGTACGAAGGTGCGCTGAATTTCGACCGATGGTGGGCGCCCGTGCGAGCTGGGTGGCTGAAACGAACGCGCATGGTGGCGGTCCGGTTCAGTGCTGCATCACGCACGGTAGGGGGATGCTTGACATGTTCGACGTTGCGTGACGAATATTGACCACGTAGGTCCCTGGTCGGAGGGGCCCACGAGCAGAGGCGGGCAGCCCAATGGGATACGGATGGACTTCAGGTGAGGCTTCAGCCGAGAAGGAAACAGAGACCACGAGTGGTCGAGTCAGTGATCGGTTCAGCTCACTGACGCGACGGGATGTCGTCAAGGCCGGAGTGTTTGCGGGTGCGGCGGTGGCGCTTCCGGCGCAACGGGCCGTCAGCGCCCGCTCGGCGGTGAGTGGGCGCATCGCCCAGAGCCGCCTCCCGGCGCCGTTCAGCATCCCGTTGACCGTTCCGCCGGTGGCGGTTCCGATCCGCACCGATGCGACCACCGACTACTACAAGATCACGATGTCGCGAATCGAAGCCGAGATCATCCCCGGTCTACGTACCCCGCTGTACGCCTACAACGGCACCGTTCCCGGGCCAACGATCAAGGTTCGCCAAGGCCGCGAGGTGAAGGTCCGGTTCTACAACAACCTGCCACCCGTGCACGAAACCCTCGGCTACCAGCAGTGGACATCGGTTCACCTACACGGATCGCCGTCACTTCCGCAGTTCGACGGCTACGCCAGCGACATCACGGACCCCCACTACTACAAGGACTACTCGTACGCGAACACTCAACCAGCACGAACCCTGTGGTATCACGACCATGGAGTGCATCACACAGCCGAGAACGTCTACCACGGCCTGGCCGCGATGTATCAGCTCACCGATGCTGCCGAGCAGGCGCTGCCGCTCCCCACAGGCGAGTACGACGTCCCGTTGATCCTTGGCGACGCAATGTTCAACAGTGACGGTTCGCTGCTGTTCTCGCTCGAGGATGATTCCGGCATGTACGGCGATGTCATCTTGGTGAACGGGCGTCCCTGGCCAGCGATGAAGGTGAGGCGCCGCAAGTACCGATTCCGCGTGCTCAACGCGTGTGTCTCACGGTCGTTCCGCTGGTCACTCGACAGCGGTGATTCGTTCAACGTTGTTGCCACCGATGGCGGTTTGATGCCCAGGCCGCAGTTGGTCAGGAACATCCGCCACGGCAACGCCGAGCGGTACGACGTGGTGATCGACTTCTCGAAGTACCCCGTCGGTCGGCGCGTTGTGATGCGTAACTCGAGCCCGAAAAACAACGACAACTACGCCAACACCGACAAGATCATGGCTTTCGATGTCGTCGGTGATGCATTCGACCCCTCCAACAATGCCGTGCCTGGCGTGCTCGCCACCGTCAACCCGGTGATGGATCTCACGGAGGCGCAGGCCGTGCGAACCCGCAACTTCGACTTCCGCCGCGAGGGCGGAGAGTGGACGATCAACGGGTTCACGTGGAAAGACGTCGTCGACAGCAACTTCGAGTTCGTCCAGGCGTCGGTCAACTCGGGTGATGTCGAGATTTGGAAACTGCAGAACCTCTCCGGCGGATGGTTCCACCCGGCACACATCCACCTGATCGATTTCAAGATCCTCGATCGCAACGGCCAGCCGCCATTCGCCTACGAACGTGGCCCGAAGGACGTCGTGTACCTCGGTGAGAACGAGACCGTGAGGGTGATCGCCAAGTTCGAAGGCAGCGGCAAGTACATGATGCACTGCCACAACCTCGTGCACGAAGATCACGACATGATGACGCAGTTCGATGTCGTCAATCCGACTCACCCCGCCGCACACCCGATGAGTGCTCCGTGCAAGGACACCGCCGGCGAAGACGAGTTCTGATGCAAGCCTCCATCGGGTGGTCAAGGAGGCGAGATCGTGTCGGCGTCGACGCAGCGGTAAAGGTCGCCCGTTCGCCGGTCGTGGATCTGGCAATCGTGCTGTCGTCGTTCGCTGCGCTCGCTCATGCCGTAGCCGTGCCCTCGCACCTTCAAACGTGGCCTGCAGCGGGGATCTTCTTCATCGCGCTCGCTCTCGCCCAAGCCGCATTCGCCGTGCTCCTGGTGCGAGACCGGTTGTCACCGCCGATGACGGTTGCCGCGCTCTGGGCCACCGTTGGCGTGCTGTGTCTGTACGTGGTGAGCCGAACCGCCGGCTTGCCGTTCTCGCCGCAGATGTCGGCTCACGGCGGCCGCGTTGTTGCCGGTCAGTCGATTTCGCCACGCACACCCGAAGGAATCGGTCCGCTGGACATCTCCACCTTGATCGCCGAACTGCTGCTCGTCGTGGTGTTGCTCAGCCTGATCGATCGTCGGGCGCGCACACGCAGCGCCAATGCGCTCGCCGCCGTCGGGGTCGTGTTGTGGACGCTCGGCGCAACCGGCGTCCTCTGAAGCCGTGACTACAACCGACTCGTCGACGGTCGACACGGACCCCGCGCCGACAGACAGAAACAGTCAACTTGCTGCGCAGCGGCGGCTCGTCCGGCGCCTGGTGTGGGTTGCCGCGGTCGTCATCTGCTTGCTCGGCGTGCGAGCGGGCATCGCCGAGCCGCTGATCGTCCACTCGGACAGCATGTCGCCAACGCTCCACGATGGCGACGTGATCGTCGTCGACAAACTCACCTACCACTGGCGTGATCCCCGGCGGGGTGAGGTCGTGGTGGTGCGGGTGCCCGAGAGCGACGCGTTGATCATCAAACGCGTCGTCGCCGTCGCGGGCGATTCGGTCGGCCTTGATGACGGAAGGCTCGTGGTCAATGGCGCGGCTGTCGCCGAGCCGTACGCCAACCACACGGGCATGGATGGGGCCTACTACGGCCCCATCACGGTGGCCGGTGGGCATGTGTTCGCGCTCGGCGACAACCGACATGACTCCACCGATTCCCGGTTGCTCGGGCAGATTGCGACGTCGTCGATCAGCGGGCGCATGGCTGTTCGGGTTTGGTCCTCGGGCTGAACTGATTGGTGGTTCCCCCGCAGATGGGGTGGTCACCGCGTCGTCCTCGACAAGCCATGCCAAGCCTGGAGGAGTGCGGTACCGTGGGCCGTATGGCGCGGCTGTGTGAACGACCCGGATGCTCGACGTCTGCCGATGTGAGCTACGGCTTCGATGCCGAACAGTTGGTGGTCTGGATCGATGGGTTCCATGCCGCACAGGGGGCGCGTGCGGGGGTGTTGTGTCGCCGTCACGCCGACGCAATGGTGGTTCCGTTGGGTTGGATGCTCGATGACCGTCGCGAGCCGGTTCCACGGCTGTTCAAAGTGTTGCCCCATGATCCGCCGAAGCCCCAGTCGCGCCGGGCGCGTGCACCACGCGACTTCACCGGTGAGCAACTTCGCCTCGACGCGACCATGTTGGACTCGATTGTCGACGAGGTCGCCGCCGATGCTGCAGCCGATGCTGCCGCCGATGCTGCAGCCGATGCTGCCATCGTTGTCTCGCTGGTTGAGGCGGAGGGTGGGGCAGTTGCGGTGGCTGAGGCGGAAACCCAGGTGGTGGTCCTCGATGCGGACGAGTCCGAGCCGGCCAGGGGGCCGTCGTCGGCCGAAGTGGCGTCCGAGTCGGCGCCGGAGGCTCCGTGGCAGCCCCACTTCGATGAGACCGACGATCTCCACGGGCTGCTCAAGGCCCGCGGCCGGTTGCTCTCGCGTGCGTTCCAGGGCTTCACCGCCGACGACTGAGTTGGCCTGACGTGGTTGTCGTCTCGCGCGTGTGCCCGAGAAGTTGCGATACTGCCCCCGTGGATGTGCACGCGTCGATGGAAGCTCAATGCGACCCGGACCGGTTGTACCGGCTGGTCTCCGACCTGACTGACTATCCGGAGTGGATGCTCCTGACGCATCGCGTCGAAGCCGACGTTCGCGGCACTGACGGGCTTGCCGCATGGAACGTCGAGCTCCGCGCCCGAGTTGGCCCGTTCGCCCGCTCGAAGCGGCTGCGGATGGTCCGAACGATGCACGACGGGGAGGCGCGCAGGGTTCGCTTTGAGCGCGATGAGATCGACGGACGGCGGCACTCGGCTTGGGTGCTCGACGCATGCGTCGTGTCCGCCCGCGGTGCCAGTCAGCAGGGTGCCAGTCAGCCCGACAGCCGTCTCGAGATGGAGCTCCACTACGGCGGGGCGCTGTGGACTGGTGGGGTGATGGAGCGGGTGCTGGCTGAGCAGATCCTCGCCGGGCGTGAGCGTCTACTCAGCTTGGTTTCGCAGCCGAGCGATTGACTCCTGTGGCCCATGCCGCCAGCCGTCCATCCGGGCGGCGTTGCAGCTCGAGTTCGATGGAGAAGCACTCGCTGAGCGCCGCTGCCGTGAGCGTGTCATCGAGCGGACCGCGCGCCACGACCTCGCCGTCGCGCAGCATCATCACGTGGGTCATGCCTGGCGGGACCTCGTCGAGATGGTGTGTGACCAACACCAGGGGTGGGGCGGCCGTGTCGAGGGTGAGGTCGGCGAGCGCGCCGACGAGCTCCTCGCGTCCGCCGAGATCGAGGCGTGCGCTCGGTTCGTCCAACAGCACCACGCCCGGCTCGTTCATCAGCGTGCGCGCCAACATCACCCGTTGTTGCTCGCCCGACGACAGCACCCCGAGCGGGCGGTCGGCGAAGCGCGCCACACCCATCCGGTCGAGGCACGCCACGGCGCGGGCGCGGTCGGCGTCGTCGTAGCGATGCCACCACGGTTCGAGCGCTGCATTCTTCGCAGTCATGACCACGTCGACGCAGCTCAGTTCCGGGCGCATGTGTGCTGTCATCGCTGCCGAGGAGTAGCCGATTCGTCGACGCAGCACCCGTACGTCGGTGCGGCCAAGTTGCTCGCCAAGCACGCTGATGGTCCCGGTAGACGGGTGTTCATACATGGCGCACAGCCGGAGCAGCGTGGTCTTGCCCGACCCGTTCGCTCCGAGGATCAACCATCGCTGCGATGCCTGCACCTGCCACGTGATCGGAGCCACGATTACCCGTCCGTCACGTACGAACGAAACGCCGTCAAGGTGCAGGATGTACGCAGTCATCGGCGTGACGCTATGGACTTCGTCAAGATATTGGTATCACCGACATCGAAATGCTGTGACGGCTAATCTTTGTGCTCCATGCGCGCCCGGAGATCGACCATGCTGGCCATCGCCGTTCTGGTCGCGGTGCTCCCGTCGGTGTTCACCCCGGTGGGGAGTTCGTGGATCGTCTCGGTGGGCGTCGGTCATGCTGCTGAATCCGACGCAGAACAGGCGGCCAAGGAGATTGCCGACGCGCGCGAGCGTGCGAACGCAGCCGCGGACGCAGTGTTCGAAGCAGAGTCCCAGCTCGACACCCTCGAGGTCGCTCAGCGAGGTCTGAGCGCTGAGATCAGTGCGCTGGAAAGCCGGATCGACGAGTTGCGCAGCAGCGTCGAAGCTGTCGCGATCAACCGTTTCGTTCGCTCTGGAACCAGGTCGGTTCCGTTGCTGACCGGCTTCGGTGATTTCGGTGATCAAGCGCGGATGGAGGTGCTGATCGATGTCGCCAACGACACGTCGGCCGACGATTTCGACGAGTTCGATTCCCTCGTCCTCGCCGTGGCCGACAAGCAAGCCGAGTTGGCTGCCACCGAAGCCGCCACGGATGCAGCACGGATCGCATTCGGGCAACGTCGCGAGGATGCGCTCGCCGAAGTCGATCGGCTGAAGGAGGTCGAGGCGCAGCGGTTGGATGACGAGGCGGTGCGCAAGGCGTTGATCGCTGAAGAGAGCGAGCGTCGCCGGAAGGCCGAGGCGCAGCAACGAGCCGATGTCGCTGCCCAGTTATCGCCGGCCGA
Source organism: Acidimicrobiaceae bacterium (assembly GCA_031419375.1). Classification (GTDB taxonomy): domain Bacteria; phylum Actinomycetota; class Acidimicrobiia; order Acidimicrobiales; family Ilumatobacteraceae; genus VFMC01. The sequence continues at coordinate 4,784 of JANOKQ010000995.1, read as the reverse complement.
TGGTGCCCAACTCGTTGCTCCGACAATCACCGCCCCGGGGACGAGCAACACGGTCAACCCCGATGAGGTCGCCAGTGAAGGTGACATCGATGACTCGGCCCCGACCAAGGTCGGTACCGGCGGCGTCGGAGGTGGACAGACCGGCACGGCGGGCATCGGCGGTCGGCCGGGCTCGGCGCCCGGCGATCTGGGCGGGGCGGCCTGGATTTGTCCGGTGCAGGGAGCTGCCGCTTTCGGCGACACCTGGGGTGCACCGCGCAGCGGCGGCCGGTCGCACCAAGGCGTCGACATGATCGCCGCCCGCGGGTTGCCGGTTGTCGCCGTCGTTGACGGTTTCGCGCAGCAGAAGGTGAACAACCTCGGGGGCAACAGCGTGTGGATCGCCGGGGTCGACGGCAACAAGTACTACTACGCGCATCTCGACAGTTGGGCCGCGCAGGGTGACGTCACCGCAGGCACGGTGATCGGCTACGTGGGCGACACCGGTAATGCCAAGTTCTCGGTCCCGCATCTGCACTTCCAGATCCATCCCGGTGGAGGTGCCGCGGTGAACCCGTACCCGACCACGCGGGCGCATTGTTGAGCGTTGGGTTCGACCACTTTCACTCAATTCGGTCAGGCTGGCGTCGATGAGTTTGCCGCACACCGCGACCGCTGCCGCCCCGGTTCCCGGTCCAGCCCAGGATTTGGTCGCGATGCTGAAGGGCGTGCTGGGTGTGCATGCCGTGGACGGCCTCGTGCGGCTGTCGGGCGGTGCCTCGCGCGAGACCTGGCGTTTCGTCGCCGGTGGTCGCCCGCTCGTCGTGCAGATCCAACGCGCAGGCGACCTACGCGACATGCGACTGGAAGCATCGGTCGTGAGCGCGGCGGAGCGAGCAGGAATACCGGTTCCCCACCTCCTCGCTTGCTCCTCGACCGCTGGAACGGACTCGCCCGTGGTTCCCGGTATGGGGTTCATGGTGCTCACCGCGGTGGATGGGGAAACCATCGCCAGGAAGATCCTGCGTGATGAGATCTACGGCGTCGCGCGGGGCGCTTTGACGGGTCAGCTCGGCACGGCATTGGCGCGTCTGCACGCGATCTCGCCCGATACCGTGCCGGGGCTGCCCGAGACCGATCAGGTCGATCAGTACCGTCAGTCACTCGACGCTCTCGGCCAGCCGCATCCGGCCTTCGAACTAGCGTTTCGCTGGCTGGAGGCGCATCGACCGTCCTCGGCGGCCCGCACCATCGTGCATGGCGACTTCCGCCTCGGCAACGTCATCGTCGACGAGTCGGGGCTGCGGGCGGTGATCGATTGGGAGCTCGCCCACTTCGGCGACCCGATGGAAGACCTCGGATGGTTGTGCGTAAAGGCCTGGCGGTTCGGTTCGACCAAGCCGGTCGCCGGTGTCGGCGACTACACCGAACTGTTCGCCGCGTACGAAGCTGCCGGAGGGGATCGGGTTGACCCCGATGCGGTTCGGTGGTGGGAGGTGCTTGGCACGCTGAAATGGGGGATCATGTGCATCATGCAGGCCGCCGCCCATCTGTCCGGGACCACCCGCAGTCACGAACTCGCTGCCATCGGGCGGAGGGTGTGCGAGAACGAACACGATCTGTTCCTCGCGCTGGATGGGCGCTGGTGAGCCCGCACGACGTGCCAACCGCGGCGCAGCTCGTCGAGTCGGTGCGCGAGTGGCTCGAAGGTGAGGTGCTACCGGTCACGGCTGGGCGGTTGCAGTTCCATGCGCGGGTAGCCATCAATGTGCTGGCCATGGTGCAACGCGAGATCGATCTCGGTCCCGGACATCGATCGGCTCACGCTGCCCGGCTCGCCGGACTCGGGTGCGATGACGACGCCGAACTCGCGGCAGCGATCCGCTCCGGTGCCTTCGACGACCGCCTCGATGACGTGCGCGACGTCGTGTGGGCGACCGTGCGCGACAAGCTCGCCGTCGCCAACCCCACGTACGCGACCTGAACGCGCCAACTGCCCCGCGCCAGTTACGGCTCGCAGCGGTCAGGTGCGGCGCAACTCGATTGGCACTGGTACCGGTGCGGGTACCGGTCCCGGGGCGATGGCTTGGCCTGCCGCCAGCTGGCCGCAGGCCGCTTCGATGTCGGTGCCACGATTGCGGCGCACCGTGGCGTTGACCCGCCGGTCGTCGAGGAGCTGGCGGAACTCCTTGACGCGGGCGGGACTGCTGCCCTTGGTCGGCCACCCGGGCGTCGGGTTGAGGGGGATGAGGTTGACGTGCGCGGGGAGGCGGAACTGGCGGCACAGCGCGGCCAGTTCGTCGGCATCGCTGTTGCGGTCGTTGACGCCCTCGATCAGCGCCCACTCAAAGCTGATCCTGCGCCCCTTCACCTGCAAATAATCCGAGCACGCGCTCATCAACGCATCGAGGGGGTACCGCTTGTTCATCGGGATCAACCGCGACCGGTCGGCATCGTTGGCGGAGTGCAACGAGACAGCCAGGTTGACTGGAAGGGGGCGCCCGGTGAGGGCGCGGATGCCGGGGACGATGCCGATGGTCGAGATGGTGAGATGCCGCGCCGACAGTCCGAGGTCGCCGTGGATGCGCTCCACCGCGCCCCATACCGCGGCTTCGTTGGCCAACGGTTCGCCCATTCCCATGAACACCACGTTGGCAAGGCGGCGGCTCATGTCCTTGGCCTCGCGTGACGCTCTGACCACCTGCTCGACGATCTCGCCGATCGTGAGCTGGCGGGTGAAGCCGGCCTGGCCGGTGGCGCAGAACCCGCAGCCCATTGCGCAACCGGCCTGGCTGCTCACACACACCGTCACCCGATCGGGGTACAGCATCAGCACCGTTTCGATGTGGCTTCCATCATCGAGGCGCCATAGATACTTCACGGTCTCGCCATCGTCGCTGACCCGGCGCACCTCCTCGGTGAGCGCGAGCGGTGCAATCCTGTCGAGTTTGCTGCGCAGCGACTTCGGCAACGAGGTCAGCTCGTCGGTGGTGGCGAGTTGTTCGTACCAACCGCGCCACACCTGGTCAACGCGATATCGCGGCTCACCGTCGAGCGCCTCTGCGAGATCAGCCCGCGTGCAGTGATACCGGCTACTCATCCGGGTTTGTGGGCACCGGGACCGGCCGTGGTCGATCCAGTACGGGCCTCGACTGCCGGCCCAACTGTCGGCCCAACTGCCGGCCCAACTGCCGGCCCAACTGCCGGCCCAACTGTCGACTCGGCGAGCTGGCGGTACTGGGCGACGCGATCGGCGATCACCTGCAAGCTGGCGTGCCAGAATGCCTCGTCAGTGACATCGAAACCGAACCGGGTGCCGAGCTCCTCGGCCGTATTCATGCCGGCCCGCGACAGCAGGTCGTCGTAGCTGGAGCGGAACCGTTCGGGATCGTTGCGGTACTCGCTGAACAACCCGAGACCGAACAACAACCCGTATGTGTAGGGCCAGTTGTAGAAGTGGCTGCTGTAGTAATGAGGTTTGACGATCCACATGTACGGGTGACACGTGTCGTGATCGAGACCGTCGCCGTAGGCCTCCACCTGGGCCCCGCGCATCATCTCGTTCAGCTCGCTGATCCCCAGGGTCCGCTTTTGGCGACGGGCGAACACCTCGGTCTCGAACAGCAACCGCGAGCGGATATCGACGACCACCTGCGTCGAGCCAATGAGGTCGACGTCGAGCAGCGCGAGGCGTTCGGCGCCATCGAGGTGCGCCAATCCGGCCTCCACCACAAGGGTTTCGCAAAAGATGCTCGCGGTCTCGGCAAGTGCCATCGGCAGCCGCTTCTGCAGCGGCGTGCGCTGTGCCAGCTGGGTGTTGTGGTAGGCGTGGCCAAGTTCGTGGGCGGTGGTCTGCGCGCCGTCGACTGATCCGCTCCAGTTCAACAGCACCAGCGAACGATCGTCGACGAACGGCATGCAGAACGCCCCACCGACTTTGCCGTCACGCGCTCCGGCATCGATCCACCGTTCGTCGATGGCGCGGTCGACGAGCCCGGCGAGGGGAGCGGAGTAGGTGGCGAATGCGTTGCGCACCAGATCGACCCCCTCGGTCCAACTGACCCGGCCATCGGCCACTGGGACCGGCGCGAACAGATCACGCCACGCCAACGCTCGTCCGTGATTGATCTCGCCCGGATGGTCGAGGGCATGGTGGAGCGTGGCCTTGGTGCGCATCCACGACCGAAAGCTGGGCAACGACGCGGTGATGGCCGATTGCATCGCGTCGAAGGTGGCCCGCGAGACACTGTTTGCATACAGGGACGCCTCGAGTGGGGTCTCCCATCCGCGGCGGCTGTTCACTGCGTTTGCTTCGCCTTTGATGGCATTCATCGCCGCCGCACAGGCCGTGGCGATCTGCGGCCACGCCTCCATCTCGGCGTCGTACGCAGCCTGGCGCACGATGGGATCGGGATCGGTGGCGAGCCCGCGGACCGCTGGCATCGGCAGGTGCGAGGTTCCGGTCCCGGTGCCTGGCAGGACGACATCGGCGCCGAGCTGCGAGGTGATCTCGCGATGCAACCGCGCCCACGCTGTCGATCCGGTCGTGGCCAGCGATGCGTACAGGTGCTCTTCGCCCTCATTCATTTGGTGCGCAGCGCGCTCGGCCAGCCGGTACATCGGCCCGAGGTGGTCGGCCGCAATGTCGTTGTGGGCTGCGAGAGCGTCGGGTCCGAGCGCATTGACCCACTCGGCGAAGCGGGCGAGCAGTGGGGCCAAACGGGAGTCGCTCGACTCGATCTGTGACAGTGCTGCCTGGGCGTCTTCGTTGCGCGTATCGACAGCCGCGGTCGAGTAGGCGAACG